>JAVHXR010000421.1 GCA_031119515.1 Propionicimonas sp. | reverse complement strand
CGCGCCGTTTGCGGGTGCTTCTCGTAGGTGACATGACGCTCCTAAGTTCTGTGGGACACGACTCTGTGCGGGCGAGGTTCGCCGGAAGGAACGGCCGTTCCGGTCACGAGTCTCGGCGGACGGCGAACCGCCGAGCAATGAACGATGTCGCTGTCAGCTTGGATATCTCAGCTATCAATCGCACGATCCTGCAATCAGACCGTCACCCGGCGCGCTGCGCTACGGCGGAACTCCTGGGGCGACAGCCCTGTCTTCTGCTTGAAGTAACGCGAGAAGTAGCCGGCGTCGAGGAAGCCGGCCTGGCGTCCGACAGCGGCGATGGCGGTGTCCGTCCGGCTCAGCAGGTCCTTTGCGATCGCGATCCGGTAGTCCTCCAGCAGGGCGTGGAAGCTCTGGCCGGTGACCTCCCGGACGACGTGGCTGGTCCGCGAGACCGACAGGTTCAGCCGCGCACCGAGGCCGGCGAGAGTCGGCCCGTGGGCGAGGTGCTCGCGCAGGTAGCTCTCGATCACGCCGCGCTTGCCGATCCCCGGCTGCGCCTTGATCCGCTCCAGCCGGTCGAGGACGTCGAGCAGGTAGTGACGAAGCGGCCGGGAGAGGCCGAGCAGCCGGCGGCGCTCCAGAGCGTCCAGCCGCGGCAGATCGATCGCCGGGTCGGCGTCGTCGCGGGCGATCACCTGGCCGACGAACACCACCGCCACCAGGACGTTCTGGCTCCACAGCGGGACGATCACCTCGTCCGCGCCGGCGTGGCAGGTGCGGAAGAACGGGTCGAACCGTCGCCCGGCAGGCGGCGAGCAGGCCGGGACGAGGTCGTTGTTGTCGCACCTGGTGCAGGCGGGGAGGTCGCGTTCCTTCCACGCCGAGCAGAACTCCGAGCGGTGGATCTCGTAGCGTTCGCTGCCGATCGGGGTCCCGTCCGGACCGTCCCAGCGGTTGGAGAGCAGCCGGAAGCACACCTGGCGTCCGCTGGCGGCCTCGAACGCGTCGAGTGCCTCGTCGACCTCCGCCCTGAGGTCGAGGACCGCCTGCAGATTGGCGTCGCTCGTAGCGAACATGTCCCACACCGTAGCGGATTCGTGCATTGCCGAAGCAAGCGGGCCCTCCCGAAGCTGGGACCACCCACCACCGAAGGAGCCCGTCGATGCCAGACCGCCACCCCCACCGGCCTGTCTTCGACGAGGAGTTCGACGTCGTTGTCGTCGGGGGCGGGCACGCCGGGTTCGCCGCGTCCCTGGCCCTGGCCGGGCAGGGCCACGACACCCTCCTGGTCGACCGCCGCGGCGACCTGCTGGCGGAGTCCGGCCGCGCCTTCGCGGCCGAGTCGGGGACCGACGACAGCCCGCAGTGGCGCGAGCTGGAGACCCGCGTCGCAGCCCTCGGGGGTGCCGCCGGCGGCTGGCTGGACGGCGCCCTGGTGGAGTGCGTCGGCACCGCGATGCTCGCCGAGAGTGCGGTGACGAGCCTCTACTACGCCGGCGTCGTCGGCGTGGACCTCGACGACGACGGACTGGTCTCTGCAGCCCTGCTGGCGACCCGGGTGGGACTTCGCCGGGTCGGCGCGCGGCGATGGCTCGACGCCACCCCCACCGGTGAGCTGGCGCGGCTGCTCGCCCCCCAGCTCGAGCCGCGGCCTCCGTCCCGCTCCCGCCGCTGGCTCCACCTGCAACACCCCGACTGGGCGGCGCTGCCCGCGGCGGGGGGACGCCTGACCGCGTGGCCCTCCCAGCGGGTCGTCGAACTGCCGGCGGGAGCCGGTGCCGGACCCACCGACGCCCTGCTCGCGGGCCTTGGCCGGATCGGCGCCGCGATCGGACCGCGGGAACTGGCCCGGACCTGCCTGAGCCATTTCAGCTTCACCGGTTTCGACGAGTTCGACGCCGGGGGCTCCCCTGCCGCGCAGTGGCCGGCCAACCTCGCCGTCGCCACACCCGCGCTCCGCGGCGAGCCGGTCACCACCCCGGCCGACCTGCACCGGATCGGACTGGCCGCCGCCCGCGGCCTGGCGTCCTCGCCGGTCGCCACAGCCGGGGCGACGGCCGTGCGCCACTGGGCGCCCGAGACCACCCTCCGCACCCAGGTCGCGGTGCTCGGCGCCGGCACCGGCGGGCTCCTGGCCAGCGTCGCGGCCGCCCGCGGCGGCGCCGCCGTCCACGCCGTCGAGGCCACCGGCCTGGTCGGCGGGGTGGGGACGGTGGGCGGCATCCACGTCTACTGGTTCGGCGCACCGGGCGGCCTCCAGGCCGAACTCGACGAGCGCACCCGGGTGCTGATGCGCGGGTTCGAGAGCGGGCCGCTGCGGGACGGACCGTTCAATCCGTGGGCCAAGCTGATCGCCGCCGAGGAGATGCTGCGGGAGTCGGGCGCCGCGCTCACCCGGGACGCGACGATGTTCGAGGCGGAATGCGACGGCGAACGGGTGGTGGCGGTCCGCTGCGCCACCCCCGGCGGCATCCTCAGGCTCGAGGCCGACGCGTTCATCGACGCCACCGGCGACGGTGACCTGTGCGCGCTGGCCGGGGTCCCGTTCCGGCTCGGCCGGGAGTCGGACGGGTTGCTGCACGCCTACTCCCAGTCCAGTGGACGGCTGCGCCAGCTCCGCGGCCAGCCGCGGATGGACACCGTCAACTTCGACGCCGGGTTCTGCGACCCGACCGACCTCACCGACCTCACCCGCGCCCGCCAGCAGGGCATCGTCACCTACCTCGTCGACGGCCGGTTCGGCGAGTTCGAGCGCCCCACCTACCTCGCCCCGGCGCTGGGCATCCGACAGGGCCGCCAGGTCGAGACCGATCTCGTGCTCACCCTGGACGACCTGGTCGGCCGCCGCCGCTTCGCCGACGCCGTCGGCTACACCGCCGCCCACTTCGACAACCACGCCACCGACATGCAGTTCGAGAGCGAGGAGGCCGCGTTCTACCAATGGGTGCTGGAGCAGTCCACCACGCCGATCGCCTGCGAACTCAGCTACCGCCAGCTGCTCCCCCGCGGCCTGGCCAACGTCTGGATCGGCTCGCGCTGCCTCGGGCTCACGCAGGAGGCCCAGTACGTCACCAGGATGCAGCGCGACATCCAG
>JAVHXR010000420.1 GCA_031119515.1 Propionicimonas sp. | reverse complement strand
CCCCTTCGGACTCCGACGCAGCGAGCACACGGCCACCAAGCGGGCGCTCGCCGAGGCCGCGGCCGCCCTGGTCAGGCCCGGCGACGCCGTCCTGATCGACAACGGGACGACCGCGCTGGCCGTCGCGCACGAACTCGTCGGCGTCGGCATCACGGCGCTCGCCCTCTCCCTCCATGCGGCCGCAGTGCTCGCCTCCCGCCCCGGCAACCAGGTGATCGTCCCCGGTGGACCGGTCAATCCCGACGACCTCGCGTTCACCGCGGCCGGCACCGCCGAGGCCATAGGTGCGATGCGCTTCGACCTGGCGATCCTCGGATCCTGCGCCGCCCATCCCGACACCGGCCTGACGGTGGCGGACTGGGGAGACGCACAGGCCAAGCGTGCAGCACTCGCGGCTTCCCGCCGCAGCGTCCTGGTCGCCACCGTCGACAAGTTCGGTCGCACCGCGGCCCACCGGTTCGCGTCACTGGCCGATCTCGACACCCTGGTCACCACCACCGACGCCCCGGTGTCGGTGCGGCGCGACGCCGAGATCGCCGGGGTCCGGGTCATCGCCGTCGACGACCCGGAACGCTGACGGAGCGCTCAGGTGCTGAGCACGCGCCCGGCCGGGTCGACCAGGATGCCGGCGTGGCGATCCAGGGTGGCTACCCACCCGAGCCCGGTCGGACCCTTCACGAAGGCTGCCGTGGCGTAGACGTCCGACCAGGTCAGCGTCGGACCGATGATGGTCGCCGACAGCAGCCCGGCCGGTGGGAGCCCGGTGGCCGGGTCGGTGAGGTGGGCACCGCGCGCGGCGGTTCCGCTGGTGGCGACGCCGCCGCAGCGCAGGGTGAAGCTCCGCAACACGCGGGTGCGGTCGCGTGGGTCCTCCACCGCGATCCGCCAGTCGGGGGTGTCGGTCCGGCTGCAGTGGACGGCGAGGTCGCCGCCGGCGACCGCCAGGGCGTCGTGCCGGCCGTGCCGTCGGAGCCGGTCGACAAGCTGGTCGAAGGCCTGCTCGACAGCCCACCCCTTGACCAGGCCGGTCGGGTCGAACCTGACCACCCCGTCAGCCCCCGCCCGCCAGGCCGAGAAGGAGCCCCCGGTGCGGTGCGCGGCCAGTTCGCACATCGCAGCGATCTGGCGGATCCTCGGGTGTGCGTCGGCGAGCCGGTCCCGGCCGTCGCGGACCCGGCTCACCGGGCTGTCCGGCAGCCAGGTGCTGAACATCGCGTCGTCGAGCCGCAGGTCGTCGAACGCTGCCTCGACGAGCGCGGCGACGGTGGCGGAGCGCGCCTCCGGCCCGCGGACGTGGATGCTGACCGGCAGGCCCATGACCTGGGTCACGAACGCCCGGCGTGGGAGGTCGGTGCGCGGGCCGGCCGCGATGGCGGCGGTCACTGCAGGTGTGCCGCGTCGATCGCGGACTGGAGGGACTCGACGTACCCGCCACTGGTGACGGTGGCGCCCGAGACGGCGTCGATCTGGGCGCTCTGCGCCTCCAGGACCTCGGCGTTCAGGGTAGGGATGGCAAGCGCGTTGATCCGCTGGTCCTTCGGGTTCCCGGTCGGGTAGTCGATCGCGTCGGCGGCGGTGATCGTGCCGTCGGTCACCGTGATCTCCACCTGGACCGTCCCCCAGCGGGTCTCGACCGGATCACCGGTGTAGCTGCCAGAGCTGGAGGCCGTGGCCGGAGTCGTGGCCGACGGTTCGGCGGTGGGGGAGGCGCTGGCGGCCGGCGCCGTCCCGGTTCCCGCGGTCGGATCGGAGGACGGCACCGCTGACTGGCCGGTGTCGGTCCCGGGATCCCCGCCGGCCTCCGGCGTGGCCTCGCTGTTGGTGCTGGTGTGATAGCTGAACAGCAGCACAAGGCCACTGATGGTGCTCATCACCGCGACGACGATCTTGCGCATGGGGACCTCCTGGTTGGCGCTGGTTCACCAGCTGAAGCGTTCGAGGTGGATACGGGAGGCGGGGACGCCGGCTTGGCGGGCGGCGAGCCCGGCGGCGTCCATCCAGGCGGTGGCTCCGCACAGGTAGACGTCGTGGTCGGCGATGTCGGGGACCAGCTCCCGCAGCGCGTCGGAGTCGCTCAGCGGGGCTGCCGAGCGTGGCAGCCAGCTCTCCCGGCCGGGGACGCGCGGGCCGAGCAGGTAGAACACCCGAGCGCCGCGCTGCCGCGCGAGCTGCTCGATCTCGGCCCGCAGCACGAGGTCCGACTCGGTCCGGGCGCGGTAGACCAGGGTGACGTCCCCCGGAGCCTGGGGCAGCTCCTCGAGCAGTGCCCGCAGCGGGCTGATCCCGATGCCGGAGGCCATCAGCGTCACCCTGCGCTGCGTCTTGACACCCGCGTGCAGGCGGCCGTACGGGCCCTCGACGATCACCCGGGTGCCCCGTTCCAGGGTGGCCAGGCCGTGGCTGCCGTCGCCCAGGTCCTTGACCGTGATCCGCAGGCTGGTTCCATCCGGTGCAGCCGACAGCGAGTACGGGTGCGAGCGCATCCAGCCGGGGCCGGTGAGGAACCGCCAGTTGAAGAACTGCCCTGCCGCGGCCGGTAGCCGGTCGAGATCCCGTCCGCGGATCGTGACGGAGACGACGTCGGGGCTCTCCCTGCGGACTTCCGAGACCCGCAGGTCGTGGCGCAGGCTGCGCCAGGCCGGGACCCCGATCCGCCAGACCAGGACGGCGCCCGCCGCGGCCGCCCACAGCGTCCACCAGTAGACCGTGGCCGCCGGGCTGGCCACGAACTCGCTGCCCGTCCAGAGCATGTGCGGCACGGCGAGGCCGGCACCGAGATAGGCGTACAGGTGCAGCAGGTGCCAGGACTCGTACCGCAGCCGCTTGCGGGCGCGGCGAGCGCTGGTCACCCCGACCATCGCCAGCAGGAGGGTGCCGGCGAGGGCGAGCAGCATCCCGGGGTAGTCGACCACGAGCTCCCAGAACTGCACGAACACGTTGAGCCCGACCTCGAGCGCGTACCCGATGGTGGTGAGCACGAGGTGGGAGACCATCAGCAGCAGCGACGCGATCCCCACCAGCCGGTGGCGGCGGACGAGTTCGTCCTGGCCGTACACCCGCTCGACGACCGGGATGCGGG
>JAVHXR010000419.1:2321-3087 GCA_031119515.1 Propionicimonas sp. | reverse complement strand
CCTTCGCGGCCGGCCCCGGCCGGTGGTCGCCGTACGCGATCCCCGCCCTGGACGACCTGGCCAACGGTTCGGAGTACTTCCTGCACTGCGAGGACGTCCGGCGCGGTGTCGAGCCCTGGCAGCCCCGTCGGCTCGACTCCGCCACCGCCGAGTGGGCATGGTCGCAGACCCGGCTGTTCGCCCGGTTGACGTTGCGCCGGCTGCCCCTCAGCCTCGTCCTGGAGAACCGCCGCACCGGGGAGGCGATCCGGCTCGGCCGCAGCGACCGGATGGTGACGGTGGCCGGTCCTCCGGGGGAGTTCCTGCTGTGGCTGTCGGGGCGCCAGCGGGCGGCGCGGGTGACCTACTACGGCGCTGCGGAGGCGGTCGCCGAGGTGACGGCACTCGACCTGCGGCGGTGATTCCGATCGCTGGCGGTGTCATGGCCGCGCCGGGCGCAATGGAAGAATGGCCGGCATGCGCGTCTTCAACTTCTCTGCCGGCCCCGCCATGCTCCCCACCACCGTGCTCGAGCATGCGCGATCGGAGCTGACCGACTGGCAGGGCTCGGGGATGTCGGTGATGGAGGTGTCCCACCGCGGGAAGGCTTTCGTCGCCTGCGCCGAGCAGACCGAGGCGCTGCTGCGGGAGGTGCTGGGCGTCCCGGGGAACTACAAGGTGCTGTTCCTGCAGGGCGGCGCGAGCGCGCAGTTCGACGCCATCCCGATGAACCTCACGACCCCGGGCGACGTCGTCGACTTCCTGAACACCGGGCAGTGGTCGGCCA
>JAVHXR010000419.1:421-2311 GCA_031119515.1 Propionicimonas sp. | reverse complement strand
CCATCAAGGCGTCGAAGCGCCAGGGACTGCAGGTGGAGGTGATCGCCGATGAGGCCGCCTCCAGCTACACCACGGTGCCGGCCCGGGGCAGTTACCAGGTCACCCCCGGGGCCGCCTACCTCCACTACACCCCGAACGAGACCATCGGCGGGGTCGAGTTCGACCACATCCCCGAGACCGGGGACGTCCCGCTGGTGGCCGACTTCAGCTCCACGATCCTCTCCCGGCCGGTCGACGTGTCCCGGTACGGCGTCCTCTACGCAGGTGCCCAGAAGAACATGGGCCCCTCCGGGTTGTGCGTGGTGGTGGTCCGCGACGACCTGCTCGGACGCGCCCGCGCCACCACCCCTGCGGTGCTGCAGTACACCGAGATGGCGGCCGCCGACTCGATGCTCAACACCCCTCCGACCTTCAGCCTGTACCTGCTCGGGCTGATCCTCGCGTGGGTGAAGGAGACCGGCGGGCTGCCGGCGATGGCCGACCGGAACCGCGCCAAGGCCGGACTGCTCTACGACGCGATCGACACCTCGGGCTTCTACCGGAACCCGGTGGCCCTCAATGCCCGGTCGTGGATGAACGTGCCCTTCCTGGTGCCGGATCCGTCGCTGGAGAAGCCGTTCGTCGCCGAGGCCGCCGCCGCGGGCCTCACCAACCTCGCAGGCCACCGCTCGGTCGGGGGGATGCGGGCCAGCATCTACAACGCCATGCCGATCGACGGGGTCCAGGCCCTGGTCGACTTCATGGCCGACTTCGAACGCCGCAACGGATGAGGACCATGCCCTTCAGGATTCGTACCCTCAACGCCATCAGCCACGCCGGGCTCGGCCAGCTCCCCAAGGAGAGCTACCAGGTCGCCTCCGACATCGAGGAGCCGGACGCGCTGATCCTGCGGTCGGCGAACCTGCACGGCGTCGAGATCCCGCCCTCGGTGCTGGCCGTGGCGCGGGCCGGCGCCGGCGTCAACAACATCCCGATCTCCGACTACTCCGCTCGCGGCATCCCGGTGTTCAACACTCCCGGCGCCAACGCGAACGCCGTCAAGGAACTCGTCGTCGCGGCGATCTTCCTGGCGGCGCGCAACATCGTCCCGGCCGCCGCCTTCGCGCACCGGCTCGAGGGTGATGCGGCCGCGATGGACAAGGCGGTCGAGGCCGGGAAGAAGGAGTTCGTCGGCTTCGAACTCCCCGGCCGGACCCTCGGCGTGATCGGGCTCGGCGCGATCGGGGTCGAGGTCGCCAACGCCGCCACCGGCCTGGGGATGCGCGTGATGGGCTATGACCCCGGCATCACCGTCGACCACGCCTGGAAGCTGTCGAGCTTCGTCGAGCACGTCACCAACCTCGAGCAGATGCTCAAACGCGCCGACATCATCACCCTTCACGTCCCGCTGGTCGAGGCCACCCGCAGCCTGATCGGGGCCCGGGAGCTCGGCCTGATGAAGAAGTCGGCGGTACTGGTGAACTTCTCCCGTGGCCCGATCGTCGACCAGTCGGCGGTGGTGGAGGCGCTGGACGGCGGCCACCTGCGCGGGTACGTCTGCGACTTCCCGACCCCGGAACTCAACAAGCGGCCGCGGGTGGTCACGTTGCCGCACCTGGGCGCGTCCACCAACGAGGCCGAGGAGAACTCGGCCCGGATGGCGGCCGGCGAACTGCGGGCGTACCTGGAGGAGGGCACGATCTCGAACTCGGTCAACTTCCCCGACGCCGTCCTGCCCCGGGGCGAGGGGACGTCGCGGATCGCGATCGCGAACTCCAACGTGCCCAACATGGTCGGCCAGATCTCAACCCTCGTGGCGGCCTCGGGGTTGAACATCGCCGACCTGCTCAACAAGTCGCGCGGGGAACTGGCCTACACGCTGGTCGACGTCGAGGGCGAGGTGCCCGAGAC
>JAVHXR010000419.1:0-411 GCA_031119515.1 Propionicimonas sp. | reverse complement strand
ATCGGTGCGGTGTTCAGCTCGACGTCCCCCGACTTCGGCATCGACGGGGTGCTCACCGCGCGCCTGATCTGAGCTCCGCCCGGCCTCCGCTCAGCCGCCCGCCGCGATCGTGTCCAGGTCGCGCAGCGCGTAGCGCAGGTGCTCCCACTCCTCCTCGAGGATGGTGTGCAGGCAGGAGAGGACGGTCTCCGGGTAGCGGGCGTCCCACGGGTTCGGCCGCTGCACGGAGAGGTCCCCGGCGGTCACCCCCGAGAGGAACTCGCGCACCATCGACACCCGGCCGGCCCGCGCCAGCAGGACGTCCTCCCAGGCCGGAACCCCGGGGGTGAACAAGGTCAGGTCGAGGCCGTCGTCGGCAGCCTGCGGCCCGGCCTGCCCGAGCGGGTGGAAGGGCTGCTCGATGCCGAGCAC
>JAVHXR010000418.1 GCA_031119515.1 Propionicimonas sp. | reverse complement strand
GGCCGAGGGTGATCACGCCCATCGTCTTCTGGGCGTCGTTGGTGCCGTGGGAGAGCGACAGCAGCGATGCGGTGCCGATCTGCCCCCAGCGGAAGCCGGTCTCCTGGTAGCGCTCGGCGACTCCCTTGGTGGCGAGGAAGACCAGCCGGGTGCCGATGGTCGCGACGATGATGGCGATCGCCGGTGAGACGAAGCCTGGCAGGATCACCTTGCCGACGACGCCGTCCAGCTTGTAGCCCTCACCGATCCACTTCACGCCGTTGACGCCCAGACCTGCGATCGTGGCCCCGATGAGGCCGCCGAAGAGGGCGTGCGACGAGCTGGAGGGCAGGCCCCACAGCCAGGTGAGGATGTTCCAGATGATGGCGCCGGCCAGGCCCGACAGCAGGATCAGCAGCAGGGCGCTGCCGCCGTCCGCCGTCACCTCGGGGATCGGTGTCCCGTCGGGGTTCTGGATCCGGATGACCGCATTGGTGACTGTGATGGCGACCTCGACGGACAGGAATGCCCCGACCAGGTTGAGGATCGCGCAGAGGGTGACTGCAGCCTTGGGCGAGAGGGCCTTTGTCGCGATGGACGTGGCCATGGCGTTCGCGGTGTCGTGGAAACCGTTGGTGAAGTCGAACGCCAAAGCCGTTACGACCACGAGCGCCAGGAGTATGAACTCGGGGGACACGTTCCTCATGGTAGGGCCCAGCGGCCGTTCTGCGTAAACCGCCGACCAACGCTCAGTATCTCCACAGCGTTCGGCGTTCACCTGTTGGTAACCCGTGTCCGGTTGGTGGGATCCGGAGAGCGGCGCTCACTGTCGCCGGAGCCGGTGGCTCCCGCCGGCGACCGGCTGGCGTGGACGGGGGAGCGCGCCGGATAGGATCGGGCATATGACGTCCTCCATCCTGACCGCCGTGGCCTGGCCCTACGCCAATGGCCCGCGGCACATCGGACACGTGTCCGGCTTCGGTGTTCCCTCCGATGTCTTCTCCCGCTACATGCGGATGGCCGGCCACGACGTCCTGATGGTCTCGGGGACGGACGAGCACGGCACCGCCATCCAGGTGCAGGCCGAGAAGGAGGGCCTGACCCCGCAGCAGACCGCCGACAAGTACCACCGGGTGATCGCGGAGGACCTGCAGGGCCTGGGCTGTTGTTACGACCTCTACACCCGCACCACGACCCTCAACCACCGCGCGGTGGTGCAGGAACTGTTCCGGACGCTGCACCGCAACGGCTACCTCGTCGCCGAGAAGCAGATGGGTGCGATCAGCCCCTCCACCGGCCGCACCCTGCCCGACCGCTACATCGAGGGCACCTGCCCGTTCTGCGGCTACGACGGGGCCCGTGGCGACCAGTGCGACAACTGCGGCCGCCAGCTCGACCCGATCGACCTGAAGAACCCCCGCTCCCGGATCAACGGCGAGGCGCCCCGATTCATCGAGACCGAGCACTTCTTCCTCGACCTGCCCGCCCTTGCCGGGGCGCTCGGGGAGTGGCTGGAGACCCGGACCGACTGGCGTCCCAACGTGCTGCGGTTCAGTGAGAACCTGCTCAAGGAGCTGCGCCCGCGCGCCATCACCCGCGACCTCGACTGGGGCGTCCCGATTCCGCTGCCGGAGTGGGAGGACGCTCCGATGAAGCGGATCTACGTCTGGTTCGACGCCGTCATCGGCTACCTGTCGGCCTCGATCGAGTGGGCGCGGCGCTCCGGAAACCCCGAGGCCTGGCGGACCTGGTGGCAGAACGAGGATGCCCGGTCGTACTACTTCATGGGCAAGGACAACATCACCTTCCACTCGGTGATCTGGCCCGGCATCCTGCTCGGCGTCAACGGCCAGGGCGAGAAGGGCGGCTCGCCCAGCGCCTTCGGGCCGCTCGACCTGCCGACCGAGATCGTCAGCTCGGAGTTCCTCACGATGTCGGGCTCGAAGCTGGCGAGTTCCCGCGGGCACGTGATCTACGTCCGCGACTTCCTGGCCGAGTTCGGGCCGGACGCGCTGCGCTACTTCATCGCGGTGGCCGGACCGGAGAACCAGGACAGCGACTTCACCTGGGAGGAGTTCGTCCGCCGCACGAACTACGAGCTCGCGAACGAGTGGGGCAACCTGGTCAACCGCGCGATCTCGATGGCCCACAAGAACGTCGGTGCGATCCCGGCGGCCGGGGAACTGACGGCCGCCGACACCGACCTGCTCGCGGCCGCCCGCGGCGCCTTCGCGACCGTGGGCGACCTGTGGGGGCGGTGCCGGTTCAAGGCGGCCACCAGCGAGGCGATGCGGATCGTGGGGCTGGCGAACAAGTACATCTCCGAGCAGGAGCCGTGGAAGCTCAAGGACGACCCGGCGCGCCGGGACACCGTCCTCCATGTCGCGCTGCAGGTGGTGCAGGACTGCAACACCCTGTTGACCCCGCTCCTGCCGCACGCCTGCCAGAAGGTGTTCGAGGCGCTCGGCGGCGAGGGGGTGTGGGCGGCGCAGCCCGACCTCGTGGAGGTCGAGGAGGAGGGCGGCCCCGGCTACCCCGTGCTGCAGGGCGACTACACCGCCCAGCTGGCCCGCTGGGAGTCGCGTCCGATCGCGGTGGGGACGCCGCTGGCCAGGCCGGTCCCGATCTTCGCCAAGCTGGACGAGAAGCTCGCCCAGACCGGCCCGTCCTGGGCGCCGATCGGCTGAGGCCCGGCGGCCAAGCTGTGAGTTCCCGCACCCCCACACCTCTCGGCTCACAGCTTGGGTTGTAGCCGGCGCCAAGCTGTGAGCTGACGCGCCGCTGCACCCCTGAGCTCACAGCTTGAGTTGTCCACAGGCGCGGTGCTGCCGTAACCCCGACACCGGGTTGTCCACAGCGGCGGGGTGTCGGCGCTGGCGTGGCCGCCGACGGCGCGCCACGATCGCCGCATGCGCTATCGCGAGGTGCTCACTCCCCAGGTCAGGGGGCTGTTGCTGCGCCAGGCAGGGATGCTCACCGTCCACCAGGCGGGCGAGCTGGGGATCGGACGGTCCGTGCTGCGGCGACTGGTCGAGCAGGGGCACTGGCGGCGGGTCGCAGAACGCCTGTACGACGGCAACCCTCTCCACCACGGTTTCGACAAGCTGGCTTG
>JAVHXR010000417.1 GCA_031119515.1 Propionicimonas sp. | reverse complement strand
GGGTTGACCCGCGGCCCGGGGACGGCGAGCATCGCGATGCGGGCGGTCCGCCGTCCGACCTGGACGGAGGCGCGATGGACGAGCTGGATGCCAGGGCGGGGCTCGACCTCGCCTTCGACCGCGCAGCGGCGCGCTACGACCTGTTGACCGGCCTGAACCCCGGCTACCACCGCCACCTCGCGGCGGCCGCCGACGCCCTGGCCGGCCGGCTCCGAAGCGACCCGGCCGTGCTGCTCGACCTGGGCTGCGGCTCGGGTTCCTCGACCGCCGCACTGGCGCGGGCGATCCCACGGGCCCGGATCATCGGCGTCGACGCGTCCGCCGGCATGCTCGCCCGGGCCAGGGCGAAGCCGTGGCCGGCCCGCATCGACTTCGTGCACGCCCCCGCCCAGCGGCTGCCCGACCTGGGCCTGCCTCGGGCGGACGGGGTGATGGCCGCCTACCTGTTGCGGAACCTGTCGCCGGACGACCGCGACGCCGTGCTGGCCTCGATCCACGCCGAACTCAGACCCGGGGGCTGGCTGGTGGTGCAGGAGTACTCGGTCGCCGGGCGGCCGCTGGCAGTCCTCACCTGGGACCTGGTCTGCTGGCTGGTGGTGATCCCGTTGAGCTGGCTGGTCCGGGGCTCGCCCCGGCTCGACCGCGACCTGTGGCGCAGCGTCCGCGGTTTCGACACCACCGACCAGGTCGCCGCCCGGCTCGCCGGGGCCGGGTTCGACGCCGTCGAGCACCGCCGGGCGGGTGGGTGGCAGCGCGGCGTACTCCACACCTTCCTCGCCCGCAGGCCGTTCGAGGGGACCCAGGACGCTCATCGTCGCACCGCCAGCCGCTGACGGGTGAGCGCCTCCAGGCGCTCAAAGGCATGGTCGACGATCCGCGGCGGGTAGCCGTGGGCGTACCCGTCGGGCCGGTCCCAGGGACGGAGTGCCGCCGAGCCGGCCAGGTGCGCGAGTTCCGGCAGGTGCCGCCGGACGTACTCCCCGGCCGGGTCGAGGGCCTCCGACTGGGTCACGGGGTTGAACACCCGCGGGTACGGTGCGGCGTCCGCGCCGGTACCTGCCACCCACTGCCAGTTGTGGGTGTTGGACGCGGGGTCGAAGTCGATCAGGTGCTCCCGGAAGTGGCGGGCACCGTGTTGCCAGGCCAGGTGGAGGTCCTTCACCAGGAAGCTGGCGGCGACCATCCTGACCCGGTTGTGCATCCAGCCCTCGGCCAGGAGCTGCCGCAGGCCGGCATCGACGAGCGGGTAGCCGGTGCGGCCCTGCCGCCACGCCGCCAGCCGCTCGTCCGGCTCGTCGTAGGCGAGACCGGCGAGCGCCGGCGTCAGGTCCTCCGCCAGCGAGCCGGGGTGGTGCCACAACAGGTCGGCGTGGAACTCGCGCCAGGCCAGCTCGGAGACGAACTTGCCGGGCCCCGCTCCCACCGCGTCGGCGAGATCGGCGAGCAGGGTGCGAGGGTGCAGGGTGCCGAGGGCCAGGTGCGGCGAGAGCCGGGAGGTGGTGTCGAGGTCGGGCCGGTCCCTGGTGTCGGCGTAGCCTGACAGCCGGTCGGCGCGGAAGCCGTCCCAGGCGGTAACCGCCGCCGGTTCGCCGGCTTCGGGGAGCTCGATCGGGCAGTCCGTCCGCCACCGGTCGAGCAGGGCGACGGCTGCTGCGTCGGACGGCGCGCCGACCAGTCGCAGCCGGTCCGGCTGGGGTGCGGGCGCCGGCCAGCCGCGGGCCCGCCAGGCCTTCGCGAACGGTGTGAACACCCGGTACGGGGTGCCGGCAAGGGTGTGGAGGCTGCCCGGGTCGACGGCGTGGGGCGTGCCGGTCGCCACCCACCCGATCCCTTCTGCCCGCAGCCGCCGGGCCACCACGGCATCCCTGTGGCGACCGCCGGGGTCGGTCTCGCCGGTCGCGTGCACAGCGGCAGCGCCGGTCTCCCGCGCGAGCGCGAGCAGCGCCTCGGCCGGGTCGCCGTGCCGCAGGCAGAGCCTGTCGTCATAGACCTTCGCGGTGGCCGCGAGAGTGGCCGCACGCCAGCCGAGCTGGGCGGCGCCGGCCCACTCGGCGGGGTCGAGGACTGCCACCGGTATCACCTCCGCGCCGCCGGCGGCGGCCGCGGCCAGGGCCGGATGGTCACGCCGGCGCAGGTCGCGGCGCAGCCACAGCAGGTTGGTGGTCATCGTGATCGGGAGTGTAGGACGGGGATTCCGTGCCAGCCCGCCGGATCGACAGAAGATGTGCAATGTTGCCACCGCGGCTTGTCTAGGGTTTCCCGACGCGGCAGGCTGATTGTCCAAGGTAGATCGACGGGAGGATCGATTCCTTTGACAGTATTCAGCCGCTGGCGGGTTCGCCGTGCCGCCGCGGCCCGCCCCGCCCTGTCGCCGGCACCGACGGCGCCCGGGGGCGCGCCATGACCGACCAGGTGGTGCTGCTGGACGAGGACGGCCGGCCCTGTGGCAGCGCCGACCGGGCCACCGTCCACACCGCCGCGACGCCCTACCACCTGGCCTTCTCCTGCTACCTGCTCGACGGGGACGGTCGCGTGCTGCTGACCCGGCGCGCGCTCGCCAAAACCACCTGGCCGGGGGTATGGACGAACAGCTGTTGCGGCCACCCGCGTCCCGGCGAGGCGCCGCGGGACGCCGTCGTCCGCCGGGTCAGTGCCGAGCTCGGCACCCCGCCGACGGACCTGCGGCTCGTCCTGCCCGGCTTCGGCTACCGCGCCGTCGACCCGGGCGGGATCGTCGAGCACGAGCTCTGCCCGGTCTGGGTGGGGCGGGTCGCCGCCGAGGCGATCGAGCCGGACCCGGCCGAGGTGATGGACACCTGCTGGGTGGAGTGGCCGGTGCTGCGACTGCTCGCCTCCGACGCGCCGCCGCTGCTGAGTCCCTGGGCCGCGCTCCAGGTTCCGTTGCTCGCCGCCGCCCTCTCCGGCGCGGAGGACGTGGCATGAGCCTGCCCTCCTCGCAGTTCCCCCACCCGGCGGCCCCGCCGAGGCTTCGCGACGACCCGCTCGCCCACGAGTCGCACACCGTCGAGGCCGTGGTCGGCCTGGTCAGCGACACCATCGAGGACCTCGCCGGCCAGTGGGAGGTTCTGGCCAGCGGGATCGTCC
>JAVHXR010000036.1 GCA_031119515.1 Propionicimonas sp. | reverse complement strand
GGCGGCCGCCCCGCGGACCGTCGGCGAGAAGGCCGGGACGGGTTCGCGATCGCGCAGGTGGCCGTTTCGTCCCGGTGGGCTCGCCGGGCAACCGACCCGTGCGGGTGTGCCATGATGCGGGGCGTGACGCAGGATCCCGCAGCCCCCCCGGTGCCGCGCTGGCGCGACCTGATCGACGGCGCCGCCCGGATTCTCGCCGAGGCAGGTGTCCCCTCCCCCGCCCACGACGCCAGGGCGCTCGCCGCGCACGTTCTCGGGCTGGAGCGGCTGATCGGGATCGGCGCCGTCGAGGTTGCGCCCGGCGAGGCTGCGGTGTTCGCAGGACTGGTCGACCGCCGTCGGCTGCGGGAGCCGCTGCAGCACCTGGTCGGGTCCACCGGGTTCCGCCACCTGGTCCTCGCCGTCGAGCCCGGGGTGTTCGTCCCCCGGCCGGAGACCGAGGTGGTCGCCCAGGTGGCGATCGACGAGGCCGCCCGGCTGGCCGCCCGCGGCACCCATCCGCTCGTGGTGGACCTGTGCTGCGGCGCGGGCGGGATCGCCATCTCGGTCGCGACCGAGGTTCCGGCCAGCCACGTCGTGGCGGTCGACCTCTCCCCCGCCGCTGTGCGGCTGACAAGGCGGAATGCCGCCTCAGCCGGCGTCGGGGCGATCCGCATCGAGCAGGCGGACGTGCGCGAGGTCGAGCTGCTGGCAGACCTCGTGGGCGCCGTCGACGTGGTGGTCAGCAACCCGCCCTACATCCCGCCCGACGCCGTCCCGGTCGAGCCCGAGGTGCGCGACCACGATCCCGATCTGGCTCTGTACGGCGGCGGGCTGGACGGCCTGGACCTCCCGCGTGCGGTCGCGGCCGCCGCCCGACGGCTGCTGCGGCCGGGCGGGCTGTTCGTGATGGAGCACGCCGAGGTGCAGGCCGCGGCGGCCCGGGAGATGGCGGACGACGCGGGGTTCACCGACCTGCTTACCGTCGACGACCTCACCGGCAGGGCGCGGGCGCTGGTGGCCAGGCTCAGCCCCGCCTGATCCCCAGCGCCGTGTCGAGCGCGCGCGTCACCGGCCACGCGGCGTCGGCCGTCGTCCCGATCACGGACGCGACGAGGTCGTCGGCGACGACGTGGGTGGAACGGAACGACACTCCGGCGTCCTCGCCGACCAGGGCGACGACGCCGTCGCCGGGCCGCAGCCAGAACCCGAGACCGTAGTGCCAGCCGCCCTCGTCCTCGCTGGTGGGGGCGGTCATCCTGGCGACGGCCTCGGTCGGCACGATGCGGCCCGCCTGGAGTGCCCGCCAGAACCGTCCCAGGTCGGCGAGGCTGGTGTAGGCGCCGCCGTCGCCGCCGCCCACCACCGGCAGGTGCAGGACGTTGCTCCGCCACTGGCCGTCGATCTCGACGTAGCCCAGTGCGGCATCGGCAGGCAGGTCGTCGGAGCGCAGGTAGGCGGTGTCCGCCAGCCCGCCCGGCTCGATCACCCGTTCCCGCACCAGGTCGTGGAAGGGACGGTCGGCAGCCCGTTGCGCGAGGATCGCCAGCAGGATGAAGCCGGCGTTGCTGTAGGCGAACCGGGTGCCGGGCCGGAAGAGCTGGGGGTGCCCGTCCAGCATCGGCAGGTACTCCTCGGGTGAGACCAGCCGGTGGACCGGTATCGACAGCACGTACTCCCCAGGGTCGGCGTCGTCGTCCAGGTACTCCCCCACCCCCGACCGGTGGGCGAGCAGGTCCGCGATCGTGACGCCGTGGTCGACAAGGGGAAGGTCAGCGCCCAGCAGCGAGCGCGCGGTCGTCTCCAGGGCCAGCCGGCCCTCGACCACAAGGCTCATCACCGCGAGCGCGGTGAACCCTTTCGAGCCGCTGGCCATCGCCAGCCGGTGGGACGCTGTCATCGGCACCGCCAGGCGCCGGTCCGCCAGCCCCCAGGCGGCCTCGGCGAGGACGACGCCGGCACGATCGACCCGGGCGACCCCGGCCCCTGGGGCGGTGGCGACAGCCTCGACGAGAGCTGTCGCGAGATCGTCGGTGGCCATCTCAGGCCTGCTTGGCGGCCCTGGCGGCGGCCTTCACTGCCTGCTTGGTGGCGCGCACCTTGAGCAGCGACTCGCGGTCGGTGATGTCGGCCACCGACCGGAAGCCGTCCAGGCCGAAGTCGCCCGCCGCCTCCCGCCAGCCCGGAGGCGTGATGCCGTACTGCTTGCCGAGCAGCGCGAGGAAGATCTGGGCCTTCACCGCGCCGAAGCCCGGCAGGGTGCCGAGCAGCCGGCGCAGCTCCTCCCCGGTCGCTGCGGCCGCGAACAGGTGCGACGCCGAGCCCTGCCAGTCATCGACGAGGATCCGGCACAGGTCCTGGACCCGCTCGGCCATCGCCCGCGGGAACCGGTGGACGGCGGGCGGCTGCGAGCAGAGCGCGATGAACTCCTCCGGCTCCGCGGCGGCGATCGCGGCCACGTCCAGCCGTCCGCCCATCCGGGACGCGATCACGGCCGGCCCGGTGAAGGCCTTCTCCATCGTGACCTGCTGGTCCAGCAGCATCCCGATCAGCAGCGCGTTCGGATCGGTCGACAGCAGCTGGTCAGCGACCGGGTCGCCGGTCAGGTGCAGGTCCGGCACGGTTCACCTCACAGGTTGATCATGTGGCCGGCGATCCCCTCGACGACCTCCTTGAGCGCCTCCGACAGGCTCGGGTGGGCGTGGATGTTCCGGGCGACCTCGTCGGCGGTGAGGTCCCACTGCTGGGCGAGCGTCAGTTCAGGCAGCAGTTCGGAGACGTCCGGGCCGATCAGGTGCGCGCCCAGGATCTCGTTGTAGCGGGCGTCGGCGACCAGCTTCACGAAACCGGTCGCGTCCCCGAGGCCGTGGGCCTTGCCGTTGGCCGAGAACGGGAACTTCGACACCTTGACGTCGTAGCCCTTGGCCCTGGCCTGCTCCTCGGTGTAGCCGAACGAGCCGATCTGGGGCTGGCAGTAGGTGGCGCGCGGGATCATGTCGTAGTTGATCGGCATCGTCTCGGCCCCCGCGATGGTCTCGGCGGCGACGACGCCCTGCGCCTCGGCGGTGTGGGCGAGCATGAGCTTCATCGTGACGTCGCCGATCGCATAGATGTGCGGGACGTTGGTGCGCATGAAGTCGTCGATCGCGATAGCGCCGCGCTCGGTCAGTGCCACGCCGGTGTTCTCCAGGCCATAGCCGGTGGTGCGTGGGGCGAAGCCGAGCGACTGGAGGACGCGCTCGGCCTCGATCACCCGTGACTCTCCCCCCGCCGCCGGGCTGACCGTCACCCGGACGCCGTCGGCGTCCTCCTCGATCTTCTCGACCTTGGTGCCGGTGAGCACCTCGATCCCCATCTTCTTGTACGCCTTGGTGAGCTCGGCCGACACCTCGGCGTCCTCGTTGGGCACCATCCGGTCCAGGTACTCCACGATCGTCACCTTGGCGCCGTAGTTGGCGAGCACGTAGGCGAACTCGGTGCCGATGGCGCCGGCACCGCAGATCACGATGGAGCCCGGGACGCTGTCGGACAGGATCTGCTCCTCGTAGGTGGAGACGCGTGCGGACACCTGCGTGCCGGGCAGCAGCTTGGTGGTGGCGCCCGCGGCGACGATGCAGTTGTCGAAGGTGACGGACTGCTTCTCGCCGCCCTCGCCGGTGACCTCGATGGTGTGCGCGTCGACGAAGCTCCCCCAGCCGTTCAGCTCGGTGATCTTGTTCTTGCGCATCAGGAAGTGGACCCCCTTGACCATCCGGTCGGAGACCTGGCGGCTGCGCGAGAACGCCTTGCCGTAGTTGAAGGTGACCTCACCCTCGATGCCGAACAGGTCGGCCTCGGTCTGGAAGATGTGCGCGAGCTCGGCGTTGCGCAGCAGGGCCTTGGTCGGGATACAGCCGACATTCAGGCACACGCCGCCCCACCACTGCTTCTCGATGATGGCGGTGGAGAGGCCCAGCTGGGCGGCCCGAATGGCCGCGACATACCCACCTGGACCCGCTCCGAGTACGACGACGTCGAAGTGTGTGGTCATGTGCGACACTCTAGGGCAACCCCTTCGAGGCTGCGTTCATCTCTCATATGAGATATGGTCGGCGGCGTGGCAGACCTTCTCCCCAGCAGCATCGGCACCCTGATTCGTGACGCCCGCAAGCAGCGCGGCCTCACCCAACAGCAGTTGGCGACCGAGCTGGGCACAAGTCAGAGCGCGATCCACCGGATCGAGTCCGGCGGCCAGAACCTCAGCCTGGAGATGATCAACCGGATCGCACATGCCCTCGAGAGCCCGCTGATCAGCGCCGGGCCGAGCGGTCCCACCCACTTCCGGGTCGAGGGGCCGACCACCCTGCGGGGCTCGATCGACGTCCGGTCGTCGAAGAACGCTGCGGTAGCCCTGATGTGCGCCGCGCTGCTCAACCACGGCCGCACCGTGCTGCGCGGGATCGCCCAGATCGAGGAGGTCAACCGGCTGGTCGAGGTGCTGACCAGCATCGGGGTTCGGGCGACCTGGTCGGAGGACCGCTCCGAGCTCGAACTGGTGCGCCCGGCCGACCTGAACCTGGCCGGGATGGACGCGGCTGCCGCGCGGCGGACCCGCTCGATCATCATGTTCCTCGGCCCGCTGCTCCACGACGAGCAGCGCTTCGACCTGCCCTACGCCGGCGGCTGCAACCTGGGCGCGCGCACGATCACCCCGCACCTGCACGCGCTTCGCCACTTCGGCCTCGAGGTGCGTGCCACCCAGGGCTTCTACCGCGCCCGCGTGCACGAGCCCGGCGGGGACCAGCGTTCGATCACGCTGATCGAGCGTGGCGACACCGTCACCGAGAACGTCCTGATGGCGGCTGCCCAGTTCCCCGGCCGGACCGTGATCCGCAACGCCAGCGCGAACTACATGGTGCAGGACCTGTGCTTCTTCCTGCAGGAGCTCGGCGTCCAGATCAACGGCATCGGCACCACCACGCTCGAGGTGTTCGGCCTGGACCGGATCGAGCAGGACATCGTGTTCGCCCCCTCGGAGGACCCGATCGAGGCGATGAGCCTGCTCACCGCCGCGATCGTGACCCGCAGCGAGCTGACCATCTGCCGGGCGCCGGTCGAGTTCCTCGACATCGAGCTGGCGATCCTGGAGGAGATGGGGCTGCGCTATCGGCTCTCGCCGGAGTACCCCGCCCTCAACGGCCGCACCCGGCTGGCCGACATCACCGTGCTGCCCTCGGAGCTGCACGCGGCCGCGGACAAGATCCATGCGATGCCGTTCCCCGGGCTGAACATCGACAACCTGCCGTTCTTCGCGGTGATCGCCGCCGCGGCCGAGGGCCGCACCCTGATCCACGACTGGGTCTACGAGAACCGCGCGATCCACCTGGTCGACCTGACGAAACTCGGTGCCGAGGTGCAGCTGCTCGACCCGCACCGGATCGTGGTGACCGGCCCGACCCGCTGGCGCGGCCAGGAACTCGTCTGCCCGCAGGCGCTGCGTCCGGCGGTCTGCCTGCTGCTGGCCGCGATGGCGGCCCGCGGCACCAGCGTCCTGCGGGACGTCTACGTCATCAACCGCGGCTACGAGGACCTGCCGAACCGGCTGAACGCTCTCGGCGCCCGGATCGAGGTCTTCAAAGACTGACGGCCTCGAAGGTGTGCCGCGGGTTGACCAGCTCGTCCTGGGCGGCCACCAGCGCGAGCTCCGGCGAGCCGGAGTCCGTGGTCGCCTTCAGCACCGAGTAGACCGCCCCTGCGGTCCTGGCCAGTGCGACGCCGGGGTCGCGGGTGTCGAGGTAGTGGGCCAGGAACAGCGCGGCGGTGATGTCGCCGGAGCCGGTGAAGGTACGGTCCAGCAGCGGCGTCCGCACCGTCCACGCACCCGCTCGGGAGACCGCGAGCATCAAGACGGTGGCGGTGTCCTCGCCGGCCAGGATCGCGCTCGTCACCAGCACCACCTCGGGTCCGGCAGCCCTCAGCGCGTGCGCCGCCTCGAGCAACTCGTCGAGGGTGGCGGTGGAGCGTCCGGTCAGGAACTCCAGTTCGAACTGGTTCGGAGTGACGATCTGCGCCGCCGGCACCACCTGGTCGCGCATGAACTCGGGGATGCCCGGACGCACGTAGAAGCCCCGGCCCACGTCGCCCATCACCGGGTCGCAGCAGTAGATCGCCTCCGGGTTGCGCTCCTTCACCAGCGCCACGGCCTTCAGGATCTCTGCGCCGACCGCCTCGGCGCCCTGGTAGCCGGACAGCACGGCGTCCACCCGGTCGAGGACACCGCGCTCGTCGACCCCCTGGATGACCTCGGCGACATCGGTGGCGGCCAGCAGCGGCCCGCGCCAGGCACCGTAACCGGTGTGGTTGGAGAAGTGGACGGTGAGCACCGGCCACACCTCGACCCCCAGGCGCATCAGCGGGAAGGTGGCGGCGCTGTTGCCCACGTGGCCGTAGGCGACCGAGGACTGGATCGACAAGATGGTGGTCACGACGCACATTCTGGCGGCAGCCCAGGGTGCAGGCGACCGGCGACACTCGGCAAGACGGTCGGGGATCGGGCGTGCCGTGCACCGCGACGCCCACGCTAGAGTGCGGCTCGTGCAGGCAGCCGAGTACCCGTACTTCGCCACCGGGTTCCAGGCCCTGGCCCACCGTGGCGGTGCCTGGCCGGGCACCGGCGAGAACTCGCGGGCAGCGTTCGCCCGCGCCGTCGCGGCCGGCTACGGCTACCTCGAGACCGACGTCCACGCCAGCGCGGACGGCGTCCTGGTCGCCTTCCACGACGAGTCGCTCGACCGGGTCAGCGACGGTACGGGGCTGGTCGCCGACCACACCTGGGCGGAGCTGGCGACGGTGCGGATCGGCGGGACCGACCCGATCCCGCTGCTGGCGGACCTCTTCGCTGCGTTCCCCCGCGCGCGCTTCAACATCGACATCAAGGCCGCCGGCGCCACCGCCCCGCTGGCCGAGCTGATCACCGCGACGGGGGCCGGGGACCGGGTGTGCGTGAGTTCGTTCTCGCTGGCCAGGATCGCGGCCTTCCGCCGGCTGGTGGGCCCGCGGGTCGCCACCGGTCTCAGCCGGCTCGGGGTGGTGCTGCTCTGGCTCGGCCCGCCGTTGCTCCCGCGGCTGATCCGGGGCCAGGCAGCGCAGGTCCCCCAGCGGTTCTGGAAGGACCGGATCCCGCTGGTGACGCCGCGCTTCGTCCGCACCGCCCATCGCCACGGCATCAAGGTGAACGTGTGGACGATCAACGACGCCGCGACCATGGAGAGCCTGATCGATCTCGGCGTGGACGGTATCGTCACCGACCAACCGGAGATGCTCCGGACCATCCTCGAGCAGCGTGGCAAGTGGGAGGAACAGTGACCGACGACACCGGCCAACCGATCGCGGAGGCCGAGGCCGCCGTCCCCCGGCGCCAGGTGGTGTCCTGGGCGATGTGGGACTGGGCGACGCAGCCGTTCAACTCGGTGATCCTCACCTTCGTCTATGCCCCGCTGTTCCTGATCTCCACCTCCCTCCTGCCGGCCGAGATCGCCGCCCTCCCGGAAGGCGACCCCGCCCAGGAGCGCGCCCTCGCCGAGCTCTCGAGCAACTACGGGCTGGTGACCTTCCTGGCAGGCCTTGCGATCCTCGCCCTCGCCCCCGTCCTCGGGCAGCGGTCGGACACCACTGGACGCAAGAAGCGCGCGCTGCTAATCGCCACCGCGGCACTCGCGCTGCTGCAGTTCGCGCTGTTCTTCGTCCAGGCCGATCCGGCGTACTTCTGGTACGGGGCGATCGTGCTCGCTGTCGGCGCCGTCGTCTCCGAGATCGCCGGGGTCAACTACAACGCCATGCTCGTTCAGGTCTCCAACCGGCACACGGTGGGCAAGGTGAGCGGTCTCGGCTGGGGGCTGGGCTACATCGGCGGGATCCTCGCGCTGGTGATCGTGGTCGTGCTGACTCAGCTCGACTGGCTCGGCATGGACACCTCCGGCGGCCTGCCCTACCGGGTGATCGCCGTCGGCTGCGCGGTCTGGACGGTCCTGTTCAGCATCCCTCTGGTGCTCTACGTCCCCGAGTCCCCGGCGCGGACCGACCGGCCCACGGTGGGGTTCTTCGCCAGCTACGTGGTCCTCTACCGCGACATCGTCGCGCTCTTCCACAACCACCGCGTCACCTTCTGGTTCCTGCTCGCCAGCGCGGTCTACCGCGACGGCCTCGCCGGGGTGTTCGCCTTCGGCGGCGTGCTCGCGGCCGTGTCCTTCGGCTTCAGCGCCACCGAGGTGATCGTGTTCGGGATCGCGCTGAACCTGGTGGCGGGGCTCTCGACCATCCTCGCCGGCCGGCTGGACGACCGCTTCGGCCCGCGCGCCGTGATCATCACGGCGCTGTGCCTGCTGGTCGGCAGCTGCCTGTTCGTCTTCGCCTTCCACGACGGCGGCAAGCTGGTGTTCTGGATCGGCGGCATGGTGTTGTCGGCGGCGGTCGGTCCGGCCCAGGCCGCCAGCCGCTCGTTGCTTGCCCGGGTGACGCCGGCGGGGATGCAGGGCGAGATCTTCGGCCTGTACGCCACCACCGGCCGGGTGGTCAGCTTCCTCTCCCCGCTGCTGTGGACGGTCTGCATCGCGATCGGCGGCGCCACCTACTGGGGCATCATCGGGATCACCATCGTGCTCGCGCTCGGCCTCGTCCTGCTGCTGATGGTGCGGATGCCCCGGCACGTCCGTCCGGTGCCCGGCCCGGCCCGGTGACGGTGGTTGCGCACCCGACTACGGTTGGAAGTGAGTCGAACGGCGGGCGAGCAGGCAGGAGCACACCATGGCGGATCGCGCACTCCGGGGATCGGGCCTCGGTTCGAAGAGCTACGCCGACGGCCAGGGCGTCGAGCTCGCCCCCCGACAGGAGATCGGCTTCGACTGCCCCAACGGCCACCACTTCGATGTGGTGTTCGCCGCGGAGGCTGAACTTCCCACAGAGTGGGAGTGCCCGCGCTGCGGTGAGCCCGCCCGGCGGACCGACGGCGTCGAGCCGGAGGTGAAGCAGACCAAGGCCCCGCGCACCCACTGGGACATGCTGCGGGAGCGGCGTTCGATCGAGGAACTCGAGGAGCTGCTCGCCGAGCGGCTGGACGAGATCCGCGGCGAGGGCGAGAACTCCTAGGAGCCGTCCTCCACCTCGCCCCGGATGACCACCGGGGTGGTCGGGGACGAGGACGGGGCGGTGACAGTCTCGCCCTTGATCACGATCCGGCCGGAGGGGGTCCGCGCCTGGTTGCGCGCCAGCACGAAGGCCAGCAGTCGGCGGACCAGCGGCCGGGTGAACGGCAACAGCATGATCAGGCCGAGGATGTCGGAGAAGAACCCCGGCAGCATCAGCATCAGCCCGCCGATCAGCACCAGGGCGGCGTCGGCCAGCCGGCCGGTCGGCAGCCGGCCGCCGCCGAACGCGTCCACCAGCGCCTGCCAGGCCCGGGTGCCCTCGCGCCGGGTCAGCCAGGCGCCGACCAGCCCGCTGATCACCAGCAGGCCCAGCGTCGGCCAGAGCCCGATCCATCCCCCGACGGTCACCAGCAGCCAGATCTCGATGATCGGGATCGCGACGAAGGCGATCACCAGGAACCACAGCAGCAGGGCGCGGGAGCGCCGGGCGGCGGGTGTCAACGGTTGCGTCATGCGGTCCTCCGTCGGGCGAACAACCCGGTGAGCTGGGACCAGCGGTATCCGATCCCCCACCGGGTGGTGAGCAGCATCGCCTCCAGGACGATCCGCTGGCTCATCTTCGACTCCCCGTACCTGCGATCCTCGAAGGTGATCGGCACCTCGGCGATCGTGAAGCCGTGCCGGACGGCGTGCCAGGCCAGGTCGACCTGGAAGCCGTACCCGGCCGCCTGGACGCCGGACAGGTCCATCCCCCGCAGCGTGGTCGCGCGCCAGGCGGCGAAACCGCCGGTGGCGTCCGCGACCGGCAGGCCCAGCCAGAGCTTCACCCACAGGTTGCCGCCGCGGGACAGGAACTCACGCGACTTCGGCCAGTTCACCACCCGGCCGCCCGGGACCCAGCGCGATCCCTTCACCACGTCGGCGGTCTCCAGCCTCGCCAGGAGCGCGGGAAGCTCCTCGGGGCGGTGCGAGCCGTCCGCGTCGTGCTCGACCAGGACGTCGTAGTCGCGCTCCAGCCCCCAGGCGAACCCGGCGAGGTAGGCGGCACCCAGGCCCTCCTTGCCACGGCGGTGCAGCACATGGAGCTGCGGGTCGGTGGCTGCGAGCCCGTCGGCGAGCGCACCGGTGCCGTCCGGGGAGTTGTCGTCCACGACCAGGATGTCGGCGGCCGGGACAGCCGCCCGCAACCGGGCGGTGATGGGCTGGATGTTCTCTGCCTCGTTGTATGTCGGGATGATGACCAGGACCCGGTCGAGCGACACAGCGACTCCATCGTGAGGCGAAAAGGGCACCCCTATTCTGCCAGCCGACGCCAAGCCGCGAGGAATCGGAGCGAGGCCGGCAGCAGCCCCACGGCGACCAGGACGAGGGTGGCGGCGGCGAGCCCGCCCTCCAGGACGGGGGCGACCGTCACCGCGGGGGTCAACCCGGTCCGCCGTGGCAGTTCGACCACGCCGGAGGCGGCCCCGGGGTCGCTGACCGAGAAGTCGACCGAGCCGTCCGGGCGGATCAGCCCCGACACCCCGCTGGTGGTGACGACGAGGATCTCCCGCCGTAGCTCTGCCGCCCGCGCCCGGGTGATCGCGAACTGCTGGTCGATCTGGCCGGTGCCCTGGTACATCGCGTTGCTGCTCTGCACCACGAGCACCTCGCCGCCGGCCAGCACGGTGTCGTGGGCGTAGCGGTCGAAGGAGACGTCGTAGCAGATCATCACCCCCAGCGGGAACTCCCCGGCTGCGGTCCGGGCCGGGATCACGCCGGGCTCGGTGCCGGCGATGGACTGCGCCCCGACGTAGCGCAGGATCGGGAACAGCGGCAGCAGCAGGTCCCGGTAGGGCACGAACTCCCCGAACGGGACGATCCCCCGCTTGACGTACCGCGCCGTCTCCCCGTCCTGCGGGTCGAGCCACAGCGATGCGGTCTGGCGCTCGTCCTCCCCGGGGCCGTCGAGGATCGTCCCGACGAAGATCGGGACGCCCGCGATCTCCAACGCCTGCCGCAGCAGGCCGGCGGTCTCCTGGTCGTGGTACGGGTCGAGGTCGGTTCCGTTCTCCGGCCAGACGACGAAGTCCGGTGCCGGCTGACGCCCGGCGGCCACCTCGGCGAACAGCGCCTCGGTCTCTGCGAGGTGGTTGCGCGGCATCGTCCGGGGCTCGCCGATGCCGTACACCCCGCCCCCGGGCGCACCACCCTGCACCCAGCCGACGGCGACGGTCTCCCCTGCCGCGCCGGGGGGGACGGCGGCCCCGGCCCAGGCAGTGGCAGCTACCACGCCGAGGGCCGCCGCGAGGGCGCCGCTCCGGCGCCAGCTGGCGCGGTCCAGCAGCCACAGCAGCCCCTGGGCGAGCAGCGCCACAGCGAAGGTCATGCCCGGCACGCCGACCAGCGGGTACAGCCCGGCCAGGGGCGCGTCCGTGAGCGCGTAGCCGATCCGCATCCAGCCGAACCCGTCGAACGGCCAGCGGGAGATCATGGCCTCGACCGCCACCCAGGCGGCGGCCGCCGCCAGCGGCCAGACCGCGAGCCGGCGGACGGCGAACACCAGGGCCGCCAGCAGCACGTACACCAGCGCCGTGACCAGGACGATCCCGAGCATCGCCTCGACGAAGATCGCACGCATCCAGTTCAGCCCGACCCCCATGTATCCCAGGCCGTAGGCCAGGCCGAGGGCGAGTGCCCTGGGCAGCCGTCCAGCGCCCAGGGCGAGCAGCGAGAAGCCGGCGATCCCCGGCACCAGCAGCGGCCACCAGGCGAACGGCTCGAAGCCGAGGGCGGTGACCACCCCGAAGCAGATGGCCAGTCCCAGCCGCAGGCCGAAGTGCCAGCCGGCCACCCGTTCAATCACGTGGGCGAGCATATGCGCATGGCACGATGGCGCCATGCAACCGCCGCGGCTGATGCTCCTCGACACCGCCTCGTTGTACTTCAGGGCGTTCTACGGCGTCCCGGACAGCATCCGGGCACCGGACGGCAGCCCGGTGAACGCCGTCCGCGGCCTGCTGGACTTCATCGCAAGGTTCGTCGACCAGTACCGGCCCGACGAGCTCGCCTGCTGCTGGGACAACTCCTGGCGGCCGGCCTGGCGGGTCGCCCTGGTGCCGTCCTACAAGGCACACCGGGTGGCCTACGCCGAGGTGGAGGAGGTGCCTGCCGACCTGGTCGCCCAGGTGCCGCGGATCGTCCAGGTGCTGGCCGCGGCCGGCCTGCCCGTGATCGGTGCGGACGGCTATGAGGCCGACGACGTGATCGGGACGCTCGCCCACCGCGCCAGCGGGCCGGTGGACGTGGTGACCGGCGATCGCGACCTGTTCCAGCTGGTGGACGACACCCGGCAGGCGAGGGTGCTCTACTGCGGACGCGGGGTCGCGAACCACGACCGGGTCGACGACGCCTGGCTCGCCACCAGGTACGGCGTCACCGGGGGCGGATACGTGGACTACGCGGTGCTTCGAGGGGACCCTTCCGACGGCCTGCCCGGGGTGCCAGGGATCGGTGAGAAGACCGCCGCCTCGCTGATCGCCGCGCACGGGGACCTGGAGGGGATCCTGGCCGCCGCCGCTGAGGGCCGGCTGGGTCCGGCCGTCACGCGCCGGCTCGCCGAGGCGAAAACTGCTTCACAGCGGTTGCTGGCTCAGTCCA
>JAVHXR010000416.1:1061-3110 GCA_031119515.1 Propionicimonas sp. | reverse complement strand
CGGAGCAGATGATGTTGACGAGCCCGTGCTCGTCCTCGAGGTTGACGAAGGTGATGCCCGAGGCGGTGGACGGCCGCTGCCGGTGGGTGACCAGTCCGGCGGCCTCGACCCGCCGCCCGGGCTCGGCGACCCGCAGGTCGGCAGAGGTGAGGACGCCGCGGGCGGCCAGCCGTCCGCGGAGGTGGGCCACGACGTGGTCGTCTGTGGAGACGCCGGTCGCCCAGAGGTCGTCGGCGAGGGTCTCGAACGCCGTCGCCTCGGTGAACAGCGGCGGCTGCAGCGTCGTGATCGTGCCAGGCAGGCTGTCCGCCTGGTCGAGCGCCGCCGTCCCGGCCCGCCACAGTGCCTGTCGCCGGCTGAGGCCGAGGCAGTCGAAGGCGCCGGCGGTCGCCAGCGCTGACAACTGCGCCTCGGTGACGCCGGCGCGCCGGACGAGGTCCTCCATCGAGGTGTACCGGCCGGCGGAGGCACGCTCGGCGACGATCCGGGTTGCCACCTCCTGCCCGATCCCGCGGACGCCGGCCAGCCCGAGCCGGACCGCGAAGCGGCCGTCGCGACGGTGGGCCGCCGCCTCGTCCCGGCCGGCCGGGTCGAACTCACCGACGGGGGGCTGGTCGCGGGACAGGCAGGAGCCGAGGCCGCCGGCGCCTGAGGCATCGGGATCCCCGGTCGATCCCGGGAGGACGGCAGGCGGGTGGAGGGGCTCAAGTCCTGCGTCCACCCCGGAGCTCAGCAGGTCGGGGCGCAGCACCTCGACACCGTGCCTGCGGGCGTCGGCGGTGAGCGTCTCGGGGGAGTAGAAGCCCATCGGCTGGGCGCGCAGCAGCCCCGCCAGGAAGGCGGCCGGGTAGTGCAGCTTGATCCACGAACTGGCGTACACCAGCAGCGCGAAGCTGAGCGAGTGCGACTCGGCGAACCCGAAGTTGGCGAAGGCCAGGATCTGTCGGTAGATGGTGTCGGCCTCCTCCCCCACCAGGCCGTTGCGTTCCATCCCCTCGTACAGCCGTGCCTTGACCGATTCGATCCGCTCCAGACCACGCTTGGAGCCCATCGCCCGGCGCAGCAGGTCGGCGTCCTCGCCCGAACACTCCCCGACCGCCATCGCCATCTGCATCAGCTGCTCCTGGAAGACCGGGACGCCGAGCGTCCTGGCCAGGACCGGTTCGAGCTTGGGGTGCGGGTAGGTGACCGGCTCGCGTCCCAGCTTGCGACGGACGAACGGGTGCACGGCGCCGCCCTGGATCGGCCCGGGGCGGATCAGCGCGATCTGCACCACCAGGTCGTAGAACGTGCGTGGCTGCAACCGCGGCAGCAACCCGATCTGGGCACGGGACTCGACCTGGAAGACCCCGATCGAGTCCGCCCGGCAGAGCATGTCGTAGACCGCCTTCTCCTCCTTCGGCAGGGACGCGAGCTCCCACTGCTCCCCGGTTGCGCCCCGGATCAGGTCGAAGCAGTACTGCAGCGCGGCCAGCATGCCCAGCCCCAGCAGGTCGAACTTCACCAGCCCCATCCAGGCCGCGTCGTCCTTGTCCCACTGGATCACCGTCCGGTCGGCCATCCTGGCGTGCTCGATCGGAACCACCTCCCCCACCGGACGCTCGGTGAGCACCATCCCGCCGGAGTGGATCCCGAGGTGGCGGGGCGCCTTCAGCAGTTGGGTGGCGAGTTCTGCGACAGCGGGCGGGATGTCGTTGTCCGCGTCGGCTGTCACCGGGCCTCCCCAGCGCTCGACCTGCCGGGAGAACGCGTCCTGCTGTCCGGGGCCGTAGCCGTAGGCCCTGGCGATGTCGCGCACCGCGTTCTTCGGCCGGTACTGGATGACGTTGCAGACCTGGGCGGCGCGCTCGCGTCCGTACCGGTCGAACACCCACTGGATGATCTCCTCCCGGCGGTCGGAGTCGAAGTCGACGTCGATGTCCGGCTCCTCGTCCCGCAGCGACGACAGGAACCTCTCGAACGGCAACCGGTAGAAGATCGCGTCCACCGCGGTGATGTTGAGCAGGTAGCAGACCGCCGAGTTCGCCGGCGACCCGCGTCCCTGGCACA
>JAVHXR010000416.1:0-1051 GCA_031119515.1 Propionicimonas sp. | reverse complement strand
CCCCGGTTCCTGGCCTCGGCGACGATGTCGTGCACGATCAGGAAGTAGCCGGGGAAGTCCTTGGCCTCGATCACGTCGAGTTCGTGCTCGATCCGCTGCCGGTCGGCCTCGGCCAGGTCCGGGTACTTCGACGGGACCGCCTGCCAGACCAGGTGCCGCAGCCACGACATCGGGGTGTGGCCGCCCGGCACCTCCTGCCTGGGAAGGGCCGGCTTGGCCCGGCGCAGCGGGAAGGCGAGGTCGTCGGCGAGTTCGACGGTCCGTTCGACAGCTCCCGGGTAGCGGCCGAACAACGCCCGCATCTCGGCACCGGAACGCAGGAAGGCGGTCCCGGCGGCGGGCAGCCAGCCGTCCAGTTCGTCCATCGAACGGTTCGCCCGGATCGCCGCCACGGCCTGGGCGAGCAGGTGGCGTGCCGGGGTGGCGTAGTGCACGTTTCCGGTGGCGAGGACGGGCACCCCGGCCCGTGCCGCGATCGCGGCGAGCGCGTCGTTGTGGCGCGAGTCCAGCGGGTGGCCGTGGTCGGTGAGTTCGGCGTAGACCCGTCCGAACCTCGCCACCAGGTCGTCGAGGGCACGGGCGGCAGCGTCCGTCCCGGCATCGACGAGAGCCTGGCGGACCGGTCCCTTGCGGCAGCCGGTCAGCACCACCCAGTGCCCGCCGGCGGCGTCGGCGAGGTCGTCGAGGTCGTAGACCGGCCTGCCCTTCTCCTTCCCCGCCAGCTGGGCGTGGGTGAGCGCTCCGGCCAGCCGGTGGTACCCCTCCTCCCCTGCCGCCAGCACCAACAGGTGGCTGCCCACCGGGTCGGGGTTCCCCTTCTGCGGTGCCGGCAGTTCCAGCGACAGCTCGGCGCCGAACACCGTCCGGACCCCGGTCGCCTCGGCTGCCTCGGCGAACCGGACGATCCCGTACAGGCCGTCGTGGTCGGTCAGCGCCAGGCCGTGCAGGCCGAGCCGCTCCGCCTCCTCGACCAGTTCGGCGGGCCCGGAGGCGCCGTCGAGGAAGGAGAAGGACGAATGCGCGTGGAGTTCGGCATAGGGCACCGCGTCGT
>JAVHXR010000415.1 GCA_031119515.1 Propionicimonas sp. | reverse complement strand
GAGCCGGATCGTCCCGGACGCGTCCTGGGAGAACCACAGCGACTCCACCGCCAGTTCCACCCCTGCCACGGCGAGGGTCAGCTCGGGAGTGACGTTGCCGGCGTCGGCCGGCACGCCGATCCGCAGCGTCGGCAACGGGGCGACCGCGGCCCCGTCCAGCTCGACCACGAAGGTGCCGGCCAGCGCGACGCCGGGGATGGCAAGGGTGACCGTGCCACGGATCGAGCCGGACACCGCGCCGCCGTTCGGCAGCCGCAGCCGGGCCGACCCGTTGGCGAGCCGCACCAGGCCGCCGCCGAAGCTGAAGGCGGCGTCGCTGACGACGATCTCGACGGCGGTGGGGGTGCTGGAGATCGTGACACCGCCAGACAGTGCCTGACCGAAGAGGGCGAGGCTGAGGTCGGTGCCGCTGAACTGCAGGGTCTGGGTGGCGGTGTCGATCCCCAGCCGGAGGGTCCCGGCGACGCCGACGCCGGGGATGGCCACGGCGATCGTCCCGGCGAGGGTCCCGGAGACACCGGTGGTGGCGAACCTGAGCTGGCCGGAGCCGTTGCTGAGCGTGACGGCTCCGCCGGCGAAGGTGAGGCCCGCGCCGGTGAGGGTGAGGTCGAGCTCAGCGCCCGCGCGGACGATCACGATCCCCGCGGTGAGGGTCTGGCCGGCGACGGCGAGGGTCGCGCCTGCCGCGGACACCCGCAGGTACGGTCCGCCCGGCAGCCCCAGGGTGGCGACCGGGTTGGTGTTGACCTGGATCTCGACCCCGGCCGAGAGCGCCAGGCCGGGCAGCGTGGTCGCGACCGTGGCTGTCATGGAGCCGGCGACCCCGCCGGCGGCGAGCTCCAGGGTGCCGGTGGCGATCACGGCCGTGACCAGCCCACCGGCCAGCGACAGGCTCGCCCCGGTCAGCCGGAGGGTGGTCGTGGCGGTGGCGCCGCTCCGCCGGCTGGTGAGGGAGAACTCCCCCACCGTCAGTTGCTGGCCGGCGATGGTCAGCGTGAGCCCGGAAAGCGAGACCGCCAGCGGGACGGTCGCGGCCGGCCGGGTGTCGACCGTCACCGTCACCGCCAGGCCGGTCAGTCCGAGGGCTGCCAGGTCGAGCCCGGCGGCCAGGCTGGCCGAGATCCCCGCGGCAGTCATCGCGACGGTGCCGTCGACTCCGTGGAGCGTCGCGGCCCCGGCGAGGTCGATCCTGCCGCCGGTCACCGTGATCGAGGTGGTCCCGCCGGCCTGGGAGAACTCGAGGCCGCCGGTGAGCGCGAGCCCGCCGAAGCGGAGGGTGGCGGCGACGACGGCGAAGGACGCGGTGCCGTTGGCGACGTCGAGGACCACGTCCGGGGTGTCGCCCGGGATCTCGATGGTGGTGGTCTGGTCGGTTCCGGTCTGGTTGTACCGCACCGACGTCGTGCCGGTGAGCGTGATACCCGGGACGCCGAGGATGCTGACGGTGCCGGTGGCGACCAGTGCGTAGCTGGACCCCACCCGGAGCAAGCCGATCGTCGCCTCGCTCAGCAGCACCCCGACCGCCAGCGGGTTCAGCGAGCCGTCCTCGAGGATCGCAGGGCCGCTGCCGAGGAACACCTTGAGCCCGGTTCCGGCGAACCGGTCGCCGTCGAAGCTGATGCTGCCCTCGATGCTGACGAAGTCGCCGATCTTCAGCGAACCGCCGGTGATCGCCAGGGCGAACAGGGTCTCCGGCGCCGCCGGGTACTTCACCGCCACCGTCTGGCCGCCGAGGACCACAGCGGTGTCGACCGCAGCACCGACGATGGTGTTGACCCGCAACAGCACCGAGCCCTCTCCAGCGGCCGGTCCGGTGGCGATGGTGGCGTGCCCGGACAGGTAGCCGGCGACCCCCCCGGGCCGGAGCACCAGCACGCCGGTGCCCTCCGTGATCGAGGCACCACCGCTGGCGACGCTTGCAGTGGCCCCGCTGAAGGCGACGACCGTTTCGGTGATGCCGGCGACCCTGGACTGGGAGAACGCGAAGTCCCCTGAGATCTGGCCGAGGGCGCCGAACTGGAGCACCAGTCCGGTCACGGTCACCGCGAGCTGCCCGGCGGCGGTGTCCAGCGCGATCCCGACCGCGACCGGCGACGGCGTCTCCACCAGCCCAGGCACGCGGACCAGCGCCTGGGCAGCGAGCGTCCCGCTCACGCCGGCAGCGGTGACGACCAGGACGGCGTCGCCACCACTGACGGCCAGGTACGGCTGACCGGTCGGGCCCAGTCCCAGGGCGGCGTCGTCGACGGCCAGCCGGATCGTGCCGGCGGCGTCCTGAGAGAACCACAACGAGGCGACGGCCAGGGTGACGCCGGCGACGAGCAGGCGGAGCCCGGACCCGCCGATCCGCAGGGTCGGAGCGGGGGCCGCGGCCGCGGCGTCCAGTTCCGCCGTCACCGTGCCCTGGAGCGCCACCCCCGGCAGGGTGACCGCGACCGTCCCGGTGACACTGCCCGACAGCTGCCCGCCGGTCGGCAGCACGAGCTGGGCGCGTCCGTCCCTCAGCCCGACGACGCCCCCGCCGAAGGACAGGGTGGCCTGCTGGACCTCGATCGTCAGGCCGGTCGGCGAGCTGGCGAACGCGAAGCTGCCGGAAAGGCTCTGCCCCAGGACGGTGGCGACGATCCCGGTGCCGGCGAAGCCGAGCGTCCCGGCAGCGGTGTCGAGCGACAGCCGCAACGTTCCGGACAGGTGGACCCCGGGGACGCGGACGGCGACGGTTCCGCCCAGCGACCCGGCGAGGCCGGCGGCGGTGTAGGCGAGGTGCCCGGAGCCGTCGCTGAGGTCGACCCCGGCAGCAGGGCCGCCGAGGGAAAGCCTGCCGCCACTGACGGTGACGTCAATGGCGGTAGCTCCGACGCCGCTGCGCACCAGCGTCACCGTCGCGCTCAGCACCTGGCCGGCAACGGTGATCGTGGCATCGCGCGCTACGACGCGGAGGTAGGGCCCACCCGGCAGGCCCCCCCAGGCTGCCGGGTGGGTATTGAGCTGGACGACAACATCGGCGCCCAGAGTGAAGCCTGTCGCGGCGGCCGCGACGCTCGCGGCGAGGGTGCCCGCGATCCCACCGGCGGCCAGGGCGAGCTGCCCGTCGGCGACGGTGACCTGGAGCAGGCCGCCG
>JAVHXR010000035.1:11832-12816 GCA_031119515.1 Propionicimonas sp. | reverse complement strand
TCCTCGATGAGGTCGACCAGCCCGGGGGCGTCGCCCATCGGCGTGTTCACCCCGGGCTGGAGGGCGTTCAGCTGGATGTTGATGGCGGTGAACTCGCCGCCGAAGGCGTTGGCGGACTTGTTGTCGAGGGTCTGCCGGAAGTCGTTCAGCGCGCTGAGAGTGGTCTGCCTGGCAGCGGTGCGGTTACCGCCGTCGTCGTAGCTGGTGGACGCGTCCTTCTGGGCCGGGTTCGCCCGGCCTCCCCGCCAGAGCGTCTTGTCGTTGATGTGGATCCGCTCGCGCTGCGGGCTGCCGTACATGAACGTCCCGAGGGTGCCGTTGCCCAACAGGAATGCCTGCTGCGACCACGGGTGGGCGGCCGCGTTCTGGCCACTGTTGGGGAGGGTCTCGTCAACCGGGAACCGGTGCCAGAGCCGATCCTTGTCGCCGTCGGAGACGGGCTGGTCGGACGGGCTCGCCGCCAGGTACGGCCCGGCGGCGTGGGCGACCTGGGTGGAGATCGACGGGACGTAAGCCAGGAGCAGGCCAAGGCTGAGGAGGATCGCCACCACAAGGGTTGGCTTCCGCCCAACGGGCACGGCAATTCCTGCGAGATGCTGCTTTCGCACGGAGAATCCTCTCTGATTCTCGGCATCGTGAAATCGATTTCAGCGATGCCCAACGGTGTTCGAGTACTGCGCGTTTGGAATGGTGCGGCACACGCTGCCATACCCTCAGCGCCGGTGTCAACGGAGGTCGATCATGTGTGGACCCTGTGAACGGAATTCACTGCACTGGCCGAGCGCGCGGCCCTACCCCGCCCCACGCGTGCCAGGCTGGGTGGGAAGATGCCGACCACACCCTGAGCGAACCCGTGCGGCACAAGGGCAGACGAGTTGTCAAGGGACGTCTCGAGCCGGCGTGCGACACGCCTTGCCCCGCCGGCGTCGCCACGGACCGGACGTCGAAAATTCGGCGCCGTGACCTGGATCAACCCGCGCCGGA
>JAVHXR010000035.1:0-11822 GCA_031119515.1 Propionicimonas sp. | reverse complement strand
GACGTGTCCGCCACCCCCGCGGGGTCACGACACCAGCTTCAGGCTCGAATCGGCTCCAGTGGCGCGCGCCAACCTGCGGCCGGCCCGGGCGCACCCAGGAGGAGGAGACCGATCAGGAGGACTCGGCCGGCAGCGGCGGCGTCCCCGCCCCGGCCGGAGCCGCCGCCGGCGCGGTCGCGCCGACGCCCAGGGCAGGGTTCCGGGGCCGCCGGGCGGCCCGGACGCCGTTGAGGATCACGACCACCTCCGCCAGTTCGTGGACCAGCACCACCCCCGCCAGCCCCAGCACCCCGAACAGGGCGAGCGGGAACAGCACGACGATGATCGCCAGGGCGAGTGCGATGTTGGCGGTCATGATCCGCCGGCCCCGACGGGCGTGGGCGAGCGCTCCCGGGATCAGCCGGAGGTCGTGACCGGTGAACGCCACGTCTGCGGACTCGACGGCCGCTGCGGAGCCGGTGACGCCCATCGCGATCCCGACGGTCGCGGTTGCGAGCGCCGGGGCGTCGTTGATGCCGTCGCCCACCATCGCGGTCGGGCGGGTCGCGGCGAGCTCCTCGATCGCGCCCGCCTTGTCGGCGGGGAGCTGCTCGGCGCGCACCTGGTCGATCCCGGCCTCCTTCGCGAGCGCGTGGGCGGTCCGGAAGTTGTCGCCGGTCAGCATGAGGGTCGTGATGCCCTGGTCGTGCAGCAGCCGCACCGTCTCGGGCACCTCCGGCCGGAGCTCGTCCCGGATCCCGATCAGCCCCACCGTCAGGTTGTCGGCCTCGACGACGACCACTGTCATGCCGCGGCCTGACATCTCATCAGCGTCGGGCGCGAGCGGTCCCGGCCGTAGCCAGCGGGTGTTGCCTACCCGCACCCTCGCCTCGCGCACCCGACCGGTGACGCCGTGCCCGGCTGCCTCGGCCACCCCTGAGGCAGGGGGGGCTTCGGGCGCGGCTGCGAGGATGGCCGCGGCGAGCGGATGGCTGCTCGTCGCCTCCAGCGCCGCCGCCACCGAGAGCACGCCGTCCGGTGCCCAGCCGTCCACCGTCGCGACGGCGACCACCGCCGGTTGGTTGCGGGTCAGGGTTCCGGTCTTGTCCAGTGCGAGCGTCCGGACGGTGCCCAGCTGCTCGAACGCGTCTCCCGACTTGATCACCACGCCGAACTTCGAGGCGGCGCCGATCGCGCTGATCACCGTGACGGGCACGGCGATCGCCAGGGCGCACGGCGACGCCGCCACCAGGACGACCAGCGCCCGCTCCACCCACGTCCAGGGATCGCCGACCACCACCCCGAACAGCCCGACCAGACCGGCCAGGATCAGCACCGCCGGCACCAGCGGCCGGGCGATCCGATCCGCGAGTCGGGCCCGCTCGCCCTTGCGGGCGTGGGCCTGCTCCACCAGCGCGACGATCTGGGTCAACGAGTTGTCACGGCCGTCGGCGGTGGCCTCGATCTTCAGGGTGGCCGCACCGTTCACCGATCCGGCCGGCACCTGGCTGCCCGGACCCACCTCGACCGGGATCGACTCCCCGGTGACAGCGGACGTGTCGATGCCGGAGGCTCCCTCGACCACCACGCCGTCTGTCGCCACCCGCTCCCCCGCGCCCACGACCAGGAGGTCCCGAACCCGCACCTGCGCGGCCGGGATCGTCTCGACGCCACCGGGGCGCGAGACCCGCACGGTGTCCGGGATCAGCGACAGCAGGGCGCGCAGGCCCTCCTTCGCGCGGTCCATCGCCCGGTCCTCCAGCGCCTCGGCCAGCGAGAACAGGAAGGCGAGCGCAGCCGCCTCTCCGACGTGGCCCAACAGCACCGCGCCCACTGCCGCGAGCGTCATCAGCAGGCCGACGCCCAGCCGTCCCCGGGCCAGCCGTCGCAGCGCGCCCGGGACGAAGGTGGAGCCCCCGGCGAGTAGCGCCACCCAGTGCAGCCCGACCGCCACGGTCTCCTGACCAGCCCAGGCCAGGAGCCAACCAGCGGCAAGGAATCCAGCGGAGATCGCCGAGGGGAGCAGCGCCGGATCCCGCCACCACGGCGGCCGCGCCTCGTCCGGCTCCGCCGGGGACTCGGCCGCTCCCGCGGGCCGCGGGTCGGGTCCGCAACAGGCATCACCCTGCGGGTGCGCTGCCGGCTCGGGGACTCCGGAGCCCGGGGCAGCAAGGGCCGGCTCGGCAAGCGTCGCCAGCTCGATCCTGCGAGAGGGCGCCCCCACCGGCTCGTCGGGCCCGCAGCACTCCCGGCTCATCGGGGCTCCTGCCGTGGTGCACCCGGTCCACAACACAGCGGCACGTCGCAGGCTTCGTCCCGGCACGGCTCACCGTCGTCGAACGCGACCACCGCCTGTACCAGCGACTGGATGGCGCGGGTCAGGTGCGGGTCGGCGATCTCGTACCGGGTCTGCCGACCCACGGGACTCGCCACCACCAGCCCGCAGCCGCGAAGACACGCGAGATGGTTCGAGACATTCGTGCGGGTCAGCCCCAGCGAGGCGGCGAGCCTCGCCGGGTACCCGGGCCCCTCGAGAAGCTCGAGCAGGATCCGCGACCTGGTCGGATCGGCCATGGCCCTACCCAGCCGGTTCATCACATCGAGCCTCGAGGCAAGAGTCATCATGCGCTGACTATACAGTCACGCCTGACCTGTTGGCGCGCCGCCCTTGCGCGATCGGAGGTGCCCCACGGCCGAGGACGACAGCCCGCCGAGACGGCGGAGACCCGACGTGTCCGATGAACGGTGCTTCTGGCCCGGCGGTCATTAGTTGATTCGTCCTTCGAAGGCGAGGGCGAATGCGTTGGGGGCGGGCTTCCATGTGATGACCCGGCGTGCCCTGCCGCGTTTTTGGTGGGGTCAAAGGACGGTCGATGGCCCATAGAATGGCGGAATGACGCGCTTTGCGCGATTGTGCGCGCTGGCCTTGGGGCGGGTCTACTTCGCTGTAGTGGACCAGCCAGCATCTCGGTCGGCCGGACGTGGTCACTTCAATTACCGGCGACTGGAGGTAACACGTCGACCTCTGGTGGACTGGAGAATCGGGAAATCCACGTCGAGGTACGGACCTCAAATCATCACCCCGCGGGTCATGTCGGTGATCCGACCGGCGATTTAGTCGATGTTGTCGTTTGACCCAGACTGCTTGGCGCGCGTCCAGGTGACCAGGCGCGAACGCTCGTGGTCGGTGGAGCTGGCACCGTCACCTGGTCGGTTCGTCGCCGTCGAGAGCGACGGCCCGTTCCCCGCTGAGCTGCGGCTTGAGAACCTTCCTTGCCACCACCGTCGTTGATTCGACCCGCGGCCACTGGCGGCTGGGGGAACCCGAGCGCGCACCGGGAGGTTCCACCTGGCACGATCCAGATCCCACCGTGGTCAGTGCCTCCGTCACAGGTCTAGCGTTCGCGGTCAGACGTGATCATCAGGCGCGGGTTCCCGACGGGGCAAGTCCGAGTCAGTCCCCGAACTTCGACCCCACGGTGTCGGCGGCCAAGCCGAGCGACCGCATCAGGTCGCGCTCCTGCAGGCTGTAGGAGTAGTACCAGTCCGGGTCGTGGGTGCCGGTCACGCCGCAGTTGCGGCCGTCGTCACCGGTGTCATCGGACCTGACGTGACCGGCGGTCGGGGCGCGCTCGAGGTTGGGGCCGGGCACCTACTCGGCGTACCTGATCCCGGCGAGGTACTCCTTGGGGCAGCGGCGCAACGCACCTTCGCCTCGTGCACGAGCAGGATGGACAGCAGCGGGCCGGCGCGTCTCGGGATCGTGTGCCCGCGGGCGCCGCCCGGTGGACTCCCCAGGGCACTCGGCGCCCACGCTGGGCGCGCAGTGCTGCTTCCAGCGATCCGAACGAGCGGCTGCTGCGCTCGCAGTAGTCGAAGTCGATCCACCCGAACGATGCCAGCACTGCCAGATCTCCGGAGACTGGAAGCGCCAACCAAGAACACGTCCAGAGGAGACAGGGATGACAGACAGTTCCGCCACCCAGGCAGACGAACCCCGCAGCAGCCGACCCGCGGCAAGCCCACAGCACGGCGTCGCCCAGCTCATCGATGAGCACCAGGCAAGGGCCAAGCAGGCTCTCGACCGCCACCAGGCCAGTGCCGGCGCCAGGCTCGACAACCTGACCGCCAAGACCGCCGAAGCTGTCGACTTCCTCGGCGAGCGCGTGAAGGGTCTACTGCCCGACTCGGCGGCCGAAGCTGTCAACGACGTCCTCGGAAAGGCGCGCGACCTTCTGGTCACAGATCAGTCGGCAACCCCCAAGCGATAGTCGCCAGCACCCGTCAGCACAACCTCACTGAGAGAGGAGGGGAGACATGACTGCGATCTGGATCGCGGCCGGCGTCGTCGCCGTCGTCGGCGCGTTCGCCATCGGACGCCGCAGCGCCCGCACCCACTGATGCGGCCGTATCCACAACAGAGCACTGAGCTCCTGACGCCGTGGCCCGGATCCCTGCGATCCGGGCCACTCGCGCACACCGGCCATCTCACCCACGGGGGAGCGGGCCGCAGCCAGCAGACACACAACAGAAGCAGTAGCGCCGACTGCTGCGATCGCGGTAGGCAATCGATTCATGCAGACGATGCACACACCTCCCGGGATTTGGAATTCTAGAGATGTCGGAAACCACCGCAAACTCACCACCAAACAAAGGAGAACGCAAATGTCCGCCACCGCCATCATCTGGACCGTCGCCATCATCGTGGTCGTCGTCATCGTCGCCGTCGTGATCGGACGCAGCATCGCCAAGCGTAAGCGCTGACGATCTCGGAACTCGAATTGGTCGCCCCAAGGGAATGGGGCGGCCAATTGCCTTTCCCCGCCTGAATCCATCTCACCGAAGCTGGAGGAATGTTCCGCCGCGGCCGGAATCTCTCCCCTGCCGAGGTCAGGGACGAATGCCCGCCAGCACCGCCAGCGACACCAGCTGTGCCCGGTCGCGGGCGCCGACCTTCATCATCGCCCGGTTGGCGTGGGTCTTCACCGTGAACGGCGACAGGTACAACTCGGCGGCGATCTGTTTGTTGTCGAGCCCACCCACGATGGCCTGGACAATCTCCAGCTCCCGCGGGGTCAGCGCGGTGAACAGCGCGGCCGCCTTCGGATCCGACGGTGCGCCCTTGGCCTCGGCGACATGGTCGAACAACGCGTCCACCGCGGTGGCGGACATCGCGCGCCCGCCGTCGGCGACCCGCAGGATGCCTGACGTCAACTCGGCAGGGCTCGCGCCCTTGCTGAAGAACCCGTCCGCCCCGGCCCGTACCGCCGCCAGCACGTTCTCGTCCTGGTCGAAAGTCGTCAGCACCAGGATCCGCAGCTGCTCCGGGGGGTAGGTGCGGCGGATCCGTCGGGTGGCCTCCACCCCGTCGATGCCGGGCATCCGGATGTCCATCAGCACGACGTCGACACCGAGGGTTCCGAGCAGCTTCAGCGCCGCGAGGGCGTCCCCGGTCTCCCCCACCACATCCAGGTCGGAGTGTGCGTCAATGATCGTCCGCAGCCCGGTGCGGATCATCTCCTGGTCGTCCACGATCAGGACCCGGATCACTGTCCATCCTCCTCGGCCGCGGGCAGCCAAGCCCGCACGCTGAACACCGTCTCGTCGGAACGCACCTCGAGCCGTCCGCCGGCCGACTCTGCCCGTTCCCGCATCCCCACCACCCCGTGGCCACCGCCCGCGGTGTCCTGACCACCGGCACGGCGCAGGTTCACCACCTCGATCGATACCTGGTCGCCGCTGGCGTCCACCCGCAGCGACACCGGCCCGGTGCCGTGCTTCTCGGCGTTGGTGAGTGCCTCCTGGGTGATCCGGTGGGCGGCAGCGCTGGTCGTCGGCGCCAGCTCACGCTCCAGGCCCGACAGTCGCGCGTCGACCTCCAGTCCTGCGGACCGCAGCGAGTCCACGAGGTCGGGGATCTGCCCGTGGTCCGGGGTGGGTGCCACGCTGGCGGCGTCCCCCGCCACCCGAAGCACCCGCAGGATCTCCTGGGTCTCCCGCAGCACCGACTGCACGCCGGCACGCGCGGCGACCAGATCGGCCGCTGCGGCCCCGGCGTCCGGCGGCAGGTGCACCTCGGCAGCACCCAGGTGCATGCTCACCACGGCGATCTTGTGGCCCACACTGTCGTGCAGGTCCCGGGCGATCCGCACCCGCTCCTCGGCGACGCTGCGGTCCATCGCGGCCTGCCGGGTCGCGATCGCGTCCCGGGTGCGCTGTTCCAGCTCGGCCAGGTACTGCCGCTGGCCCCGGATCGCACTTCCCGTCGCCGCGCACGCCAGCACCGCCGCCGCAGCGATCGACGCCTCCGGATTGTCGTTCACCGACAGCGTCCCGGCGTACCAACCCACCGCCGCCAGGCTCGCCGCCCCGGCCACCAGCCCGCTGACCAGCCCCGGGAGCCCCCGCAAGGTCAGCAGCAGCACCGCGAAGCAGGCCATCGACCAGTTGTGGATCGGCAGCCACCCCACTGCGGCGGCGACCAGCGGCGAGGCCGCCACCAGCGCCAGCCCCACATACGGCTGAAGCCGGTAGCCCACCACCACCCCGGCGGCGATCACCGCCGCAGCCAGCAGGCCGCCCGGATTCCGCTGAACGATCGCGATCGCCGCCTCAACCCCCGTGGCCAGCGCGAGCACGACGAGCATCACGAGCTCGAGCACCCTGGAACCGCGCACCCACAAGGGTGCGCGTGCCGGCCCGGGGGCGCCCAGTGCCGGTGTGACCCGCGCAATTTGCCACCCCCCCCCCGCGCCCACGTACTCCGAACGCAGTAGGTGAGGTCCGTCCGGGCGGACGATTCGCGAACCCGGCCCGGCGGGAAGGATCGAGACATCGCCCGAACGGGATCTACACAGAAGGACAAGAACCATGACCGAGACCACCACCGACTTCGTCGCCTACGAGTACCTGACCATCCACGCCAGCCGCGAGCTCGAGCCGCTCTACAAGGACACCTACCGCAACTTCGGATGGATCATCGAGGGCTACGGCACCGCCGTCCCGAACCTGAGCACTGTCACCCTCAAGCTCAAGCGGGACCGCCGCATCCCCAACCGCACCGCTGTCCTCGAACTGCAGCGCAAGGCCGAGCACGCCCTCGCCACCATCGCCGGCCTCGAGCGCTCCAAGGACACCGCCCCGATGGCCGCAGCACTCGGCCTCGGCATCATCGGCAGCGGCTTCCTCGCCGGCTCGATCTTCGCGATCACCGCCAACCTGTGGGCCCTTGGCATCCCGCTCGGCATCGTCGGGCTGGCCGGCTGGGCCGCCGGATACTTCGCCCACACCAAGGTAAGGGCCAACAAGACCGCCCAAGTCACCCCGCTGATCGACCGCGAGTACGAGACCGTCTACGAAGCCGGCGAACAGGCCGGCCAACTGCTCGCCGCCTGACCCGCCCACACCCAGGAAGGCGCAGCCATGAACACCCCGCCCGCCACAGGCGAGCCCGCCCGGTACCCCGGCTACCCGGGGTACCGGGGCTACGTCGGATACGAATACCTCACCGTGACGACCGACCGCGACCTCGAACCGCTCTACGCCGACACCTACCGCAGCTTCGGCTGGATCATCGAGAGCACCACCACCAGCGTCCCCAACCTCCACACCGTCACGATCAAGCTCAAGCGCGACCGCGACCTCCGCAACCGGCCACTCGTCACCGAACTCCAGCGCAAAGCCGAGAACGCCCTCACCGCCATCCGCGACCTCGAGAAGTCACGAACCACCGCCGCCACCTGCACCGCCCTGGCCATCGGTGTCACCGGCTCGGCCTTCCTCGCCGGCTCAGTGTTCGCGATCGAAGCAGACCTGTGGGCGCTGTCCATCCCGCTCGGCGGCATCGGGCTCCTCGGATGGCTGGCCGGGTACCTCGCCCACGGACGCGTCAAGTCCCGCAAGACCGCACAGACCACGCCCCTGATCGAGGCGCAGTACGAGATCGTCTACAAGGCCAGCGAACAGGCCTCCCGCCTGCTCGCCTGACAGGCTCACTCCCGGCGGTGGAACGATCCGCCTGTGGAACGGGTCATCGCTGGATGATCGGCTGGTTGTGGTGTCCAGCGAGGTTGTCCAGCCTGATGATGGGACGGCTTCCCGATCGCTGAGTGGGGCCGGTGGCGGCTGTATGTGTGGACCGGCGCCGGCCACTGCTCACCGGTTGTGATGCCACCCTGCAAAGCCGGCGAACACCGCTCGGTTCGGAAGCGTTCGGGGTTGTCTCCGGAGGTGAGGAGGACTGGCCGGCCAGTTCGACGCCGAGCTGTGTACTGGGTCTGGTTGTTCGCTGCGTAGGCGTGGGACTTCAGGCCCAGCCGATGTCGCGCACAGGTTGCAGGTGCATCTCCCGTTCTCGACTGACGCACGCGAACCTGCTGGTCACCAGCGTATTCTGAGGTGCCGGAGAAGGGACTCGAACCCTCACGCCTTTCGGCACAGGAACCTAAATCCTGCGTGTCTGCCAGTTCCACCACTCCGGCCCATGCCGCAGGCGAGTCTAGTGGTCGTCCCCGCTCGGCCGGTGCAGCGCCGGGTCTGCGACAGCGAAGCTGCGGACGGGGCCGGGGCCCGTCTCGGCCGTCTCGAACCGGACGGTGACCACGCCGTGCCCGCTCCCCCAGACCCAGCCAGGGCCGAGCTCGTCATGGACGACGTCGGTGCCGGGCAGCCACCCCGCAGGCCGTCGATCGGGCACCGCCGCCCGCTCCTCGACCACCGGCGCCTCCCCCGCCAGGTCGAACAGCGCCTCCTGGGCCACCCCGACGAGGCCCGAGACCCCGACCCCGAGCAGGCGCACGCCGGGGGAGGTCTCGAGGCCGCCGAGCAGGTCCCTGGCGATCGCCGTGACCGCCTCGGGGCGATCGGTGGCGCCCAGCAGGGTCCGCGACCGCGTCACCGAGGAGAAGTCGGGCCACCGCAGCTTGATGGTGACGGTGCGGGCGAACAGCCCGGCCCTGGACAGCCGCTCCGCGACCTGGCCGGCCTGGCGCTCGAGGATGCCGGCCAGCACGCCCGGGTCGGCGATGTCGTGCTCGAAGGTGTCCTCCACCGAGATCGACTTGGTGTCGCGGTCCGGCTCGACGGCGCGCTCGTCGATCCCCTGCGCGAGCTGGAAGAGGGTCTCCCCGGCCGAGCGGCCGAGCTCGCGCACCAGTTCGGCCGAGGAGAGCCGCTGCAGGTCCCGAACCTTCTCGACCCCCAGCCGCGACAGCCGCTCCATCGTCGCCGGCCCCACCCCGGGAATGGCGCGCGCCGGCAGGCCCGAGATGGTGGCGACCTCCTCCCCCGGCCGGACCAGGCGGACGCCGTCCGGCTTGGCGAGCTCGCTGGCGACCTTGGCGATGAACTTGGAGGTCCCCAGCCCCACCGACGCCGTCAGCCCGCCGGTCTCGGCCGCCACCCGGGCGCGCAACTCCCCGGCCAACCCGACCAGGTCGTCCGGTGCGAGCGAGCGCTCCGGCCCGGCCGCGAGATCGACGAACGCCTCGTCCAGGCTGAGCGCCTCCACCAGCGGCGACAGTTCCCGCAGCAGCCCCATCACGATCAGGCTCGCCTTCCGGTAGGCGTCGAACCGGCCGGTCAGAAAGGCGGCGTTCGGGCAGCGGCGCCTGGCCTCGTGCGTCGGCATCGCGGAGTGCACCCCGAACCGCCGCGCCTCGTAGGAGGCGGTCGAGACGACGCCTCGCTGGCCGATCCCGCCGACGATCACGGGCCGGCCGCGCAGCGAGGGCTTGTCGCGTTGCTCGACCGCCGCGAAGAACGCATCCAGGTCGAGGTGCAGGACGCTGGCTGTCGCGCGCACGCCGCTAGTCGACGCTGCCCAGCCCGGGCTCGCCGCGCCGGGTGTACCGGACGAAGGCGAAGCCGTCCCGCTGCTCGCGCGACACCTCGGCCCACTCCGTCGGGTCGATCTGCGGGAAGTACACCGTCCCCTCGGCCGCCGCCTCGACCTCCGTGAGATCGAGGTCCGTCAGCGCCGGCCAGGCCTCGTGGTAGACCGTCCCGCCGCCGGCGACGTAGACCTCCTCGTCCAGGGTTCGGGCCAACTGCAGCGCCTCGGACAGGGAGGCCACCACGTGGCCGGTCGCCCGGCCGTCGGTCGGCAGCTCCACCCGCTGCGGGTTGGTGGTGATGACGATCGTGGTGCGCCCGGGCAGCCAGCGGCCGATCGCCTCGTGGGTACGGCGTCCCATCACCAGCGGGTGGCCGTCGGTGACCCTCTTGAAGCGCGCCCAGTCCTCGGCGATCTCGAAAGGCTGGCGCTCGCCGTCCCCGATCACCCCGTTCGACCCCACGATCGCGATGGCAATGATCCGCACGCAGGTGAGACTACCGTCTGCCGGCCGGCGGCCCGGGGCCTCGCCCGGGCCGGTACGGTCAGCCCACGGCGTCCAGGATGGCCCGGCTGAGCTCCTCGGGCTTGGAGAACTGCGGCCAGTGGCCGGAGTCGAGGTGCACCACGTCGGCGCGCTCGATCGCGGCGAACTCGTCCGCCCACGGACGCCACTGGGCGAGCGCCGCAGGGAGGGTCTCGGCGGTCATCGTCCCGGACAGGATCGTCACCGGGATGCGGAAGCGATCCTCGCCCTCCAGCCGGATCGGGTCTGTGGTGGTGCGCGGCGGGACGGTGGCCGTCCGCGCGGCCCACTTCCGCCGGGTCGCCTCGTCCAGGTCGCCGACCTCCTCGTCCTCGAAGGCGTCCCAGCCGGGGAAGGGGACGACCCCGTCGACGACGTCGAACTCCGAGATGCCCACCCCGGGCGGCGGCGGCACGGTGTCGACGAAGACGACCCTGGCGACCCGGTCGGCCCGGGCGCTGGCCGCCCCCCATGCCACGTTGCCGCCACCACTGTGACCCACCAGAACGACCGGCCCGCCCTCGGAGTCGATCAGGTTGGTGACGGCGTCCACCCAGTCCGCCATGCCGATCGTCCCGGACGCGGCACCATCGGCGCCGAGCCCGGGCAGGGTGAGCGCGTGGACGTGGTGGCCGGCCCGCTCGAGAGTGGGGGCGACGTCCTCCCACGAGGAGCCATCCAGCCAGAGGCCGGGGATCAGGATGATGTCCATGCCGCCAGCCTAGGTTCCGGCACCGACAACAGGCCATCCCCGCGCCCTGCCGCGGTGCGGTGCCAGGACCCGGCCGCGTGGTCGCTCCACGCGAGCCGCCCGGCCCGACCGGTGTCTGCCGACCGATCAGACCGCGATCGGCGCCTTGATGCCGGGATGGGGGTCGTACTCGACGATCTCGATGTCGGACAGGTTCCAGGCGTCGATCTCGGTGACGGCGGGGTTCAGCACGAGCCGCGGTAGCGGTCGCGGTACCCGCTCCAGCTGCAGCCGCGCCTGGTCGAGATGGTTGCTGTACAGGTGTGCGTCCCCGAGGGTGTGGACGAAGTCACCGGCCCGCAACCCGGTCGCGCGGGCGACGAGGTGGGTCAGCAGGGCGTACGAGGCGATGTTGAACGGCACGCCGAGGAAGATGTCGGCCGAGCGCTGGTAGAGCTGGCAGGAGAGCCTGCCGTCGGCCACGTAGAACTGGAAGAAGGCGTGGCACGGAGGCAGCGCCATGTCAGGCAGCTGCCCGACGTTCCAGGCCGACACGATGTGGCGGCGGGAGTCCGGGTTGGTCCTGATGCTGTCGATCACGCCCCTGATCTGGTCGACGTGACGACCGTCAGGGGTCGGCCAGCTCCGCCACTGGTAGCCGTAGATCGGGCCCAGGTCGCCGTTGGCGTCGGCCCACTCGTCCCAGATCGAGATGTTGTTGTCGTGCAACCAGCCGACATTGGTGTCGCCGCGCAGGAACCACAGCAGCTCGCCGAAGATCGAGCGGGTGTGCA
>JAVHXR010000414.1 GCA_031119515.1 Propionicimonas sp. | reverse complement strand
GGTGTAGGCCGGGCCGAGCGCGGCGACCACGCAGGCGTCGGTCGAGACCGGCCCGTAGATGAACTTCTGGTCGGGGTTCCTCGCGGTCTCGAAGGCAAGGGTGTCGGCGTAGACCAGGCTGCCCCGCGGGCCGCCGATGCGCAGGCCGCTGGCCGTGATGGCTCCCGGGCCTCCGCCCTCGGTCACGGTGTAGGCGCGGTAGCGGCCGTCCCTGGAGTGGGCGATCCCCGCGGTCCCGGGGGCGTCGGCGACGACGGTTGCGATGGTCCCGTCGGCCTTGAGCCGGCCGACCTGGTTGGCGAAGCCGTCAGCGACGAACACCTTGCCCCGGAAGAGGTCGAGGTTGAACGGCGCGACGACCGCGGTGGACTTGACGACGGGGGTGGTGGGGGACGGGTGGGCGGACGCGAGGCCCGGGGTGACGAGCAGTGCGCTCGCGCTGACCAGGATCGCTGCGGTGCGGGCGAGTCGGCGCATGATTCTCCCTGTCTGGATGCCGGATCGAACACCTGTGGGTGGCGAGGTGGGACGGAACGCGACCCGGAGGGGTAGCCGCTGCCGCGTCCTTGTGGCGAGACCGGGGCCGCGCCTGCGCTGCGGCCCGCCCCATCATCGCCCGGTGCCCGCGCGGTAGTCAACGATCCTGTCCCCCGTAAGGAGGACAGGGTCGGTTTCGGTGTCGGGCCTGCTGCTCAATCCTGCCGGGCGGCCGCAGCCCCGTAGGTGACGTCGAGGTAGGCCGGGTTGCGCTGGATCCAGCCCTTGATGAACGGGCAGACCGCCAGCGCCTGACGGGTGCCGTCGGCGCGCAGCTGGTCCAGGGCGAACCTCGCCAGGGCGGAGCCGACGCCACGACCCTCGAAGGCGGGCTCGACCTCGGTGTGGGTGAACACCACCAGCTGGTCGGTGAGCTGGTACTCGGCGACCCCGGCGAGCTCGCCGTCGATCCGGGCCTCGAACCGCCCGTCCGCCGGATTGTCGGTGACGACGACCGCGCTCACTGCTGCTCCCTCTGCTCGTGGGCCCGGTGTTCCTCGATCCGGAGGGCACCGGACGGGCACCGGCCCACGACGGTCCGGAGCCGTTCGGCGAGTTCGGGGGTGGTTGCCACGCCCGGGTCGATCCACGGCCGGCGGCCGGTGTCGAACACCGCCGGCATGCCGCGCACGCACTCGGCGGCGTGGGCGCAGACCGCCCCGTCGAACGACACGTCGACGATCGGACCGAGGTAGTGCTTGCGCGTCACGATGCCCTCCGGGTCGGGACCCGGCAGGGGTGAGCCCGGCGGGTACGGTGCGGACGTCCATCGTCCCCCATCCCGCAACCCGCCGCCGGTCGGGTCTCATCCCGGCCGCGTGACGGTGGTACGGCACCCGGGCCAGAGGTCGGCCGCGGCGCGGTGGCGCGCCGCATCCGCCGCCGGGGCGCGCCGAGGTATCACGGCGGGTGCCGGCGACCTCCTTCGGGGTGTGGCGTGCACCCCGCCGCCACCCCGGGCGCGGCCGGGAGGCCGCCACCCGACGCACCTCCGATCGACGAGGGGGGACCTCATGATCCGCACCGCCCACGTCGGGGCCGCCGCCACCGCGCCGCCGCCGCCGACCCCACCCCTGGCAGTCCGCGCGCACCACCTCGACGACCTCTGTGTCGTGTCGCCCGCGCCGGACGTCAAGGACAAGCTGGTCGAGCAGTTCGATCGTCTCCGCAACCGTGCCAGTGCCCTGGTCGGACGCAACCTGTCGCTGGCCGGGCCCGACCACGTCGGCCTGAACGACGGCCTGATCTACCCGGGGACCTACTACCCGGTCGGGACGACCGCCGCCGTCGCGCAGCGCGCCGCGCTGGAACGGGCTCCGCTGAGCGGTGCCGTCCGGGTCGCCGTCGTCCTGGTCGACTTCAGCGACAAGACGATGGCGGCCACCGTCGCGTCCCGGTTCCAGGAACTCTTCTTCTCCACCGGCGTGCTCGCCCACGGCAGCGTCAAGGAGTACTTCGCCGACGTCTCGGGCGGCCGGATCGATATCCAGGGCGAGGTGATCGGGCCCTACCGGATGCCGCAGACCATGGCTGCCTACGCCGGCAGCGACAACGGCCTCCAGCCGGCGACGCCGAACGCCAGGACCCTCGCCAACGACGCCCTCACCGCCGCCGATCCCCACCTCAACCTCGCTCCCTACGACAACGACGGCAACGGCTACGTCGACGCGTTCATCGTCGTCCACGCCGGCCGGGGGGCCGAGGAGACCGGTGCAGCGGCCGACATCTGGTCCCACAAGTGGGTGCTGCCGTCCGAGCGCTCCGTGGACGGCACCCGGGTGTACGCCTACCTGACCATTCCCGAGGACGCCAAGCTCGGGGTGTCGGCCCACGAGCTCGGGCACCTGCTGTTCGGCTGGCCCGACCTCTACGACACCGACAACACGTCCGAAGGCGTCGGCAACTGGTGCCTGATGGGCTCGGGTTCGTGGGGACTGGGCGGAGACCGCCCTACCCATCCGTCGGCCTGGTGCAAGGCCAACCAGGGCTGGATCAACGTCATCACCCAGACCGCCAACGCCGACATCACCGTCACCGACGTCAAGACCAGCCGCAGTGCGTACCGGCTGTGGAAGGACGGTGCCGGCGGCAACGAGTACTTCCTGGTGGAGAACCGCCAGCAGGCCGGCTACGACGCCTCGCTGCCCGGTCAGGGACTGCTGGTCTGGCACATCGACGAGGCGGTCGCGAACAACAAGAACGAGGCGCACTACAAGGTCGGGCTGCTCCAGGCGGACGGGGCGAGGCACCTGGAGAACAACACCAACCGTGGCGACGGCGGCGACCCGTTCCCCGGAACCTCCGGCAACGCCTCCTTCACCAACAGCTCCAACCCGAGCAGCCAGTCCTTCGCCGGCTCGAACACCTTGGTCTCCGTGACCGGCATCCCGGCGTCGGCCGCCGCCATGACCGTCCACGTGACCGTGAAGCAGGCGATCGCCAAGCCGGTCAAGGAGGTGCTCAAGGACGGCAAGGAGATCTTCAAGGAGATCGTCAAGGAGCGGCCGAAGGAGCTGAAGGACCTCAAGGACGGACGCAAGGAGTTCAAGGAGCTCAAGGAGGGACGCAAGGAGTTCAAGGAGCTCAAGGAAGGTCGCAAGGAGTTCAAG
>JAVHXR010000413.1 GCA_031119515.1 Propionicimonas sp. | reverse complement strand
CGGCTGTGACAGGCTTTCGGAATGAGTCAGACGCCGTTGCCCCCGCTTCCGGTGGACCCATTCCCGCAGGATTCACCGGAGTCGGGCGAGTCCCCGCTGTCACCGCCCTCCCCCGAGCCGGGGATCGACGAACCCGTCGTGATCCCGGTGCCACCCGAGGGCGGCGAGCCCCCGGCCTGAGCGTGGCGTGAACCCGGCCTCAGCTACGACCGAGGCCGGCCCGTTGGCGCCGCCGCGGCCGGGGATTCCCCGACGCCGCCGGCTCCGGGCACCGCCGCTCGCCGCTGTCGCGACGTAGCCGTCGCCGGCGGACGACCCGCCCTCGCCCGCCTCCTGTCGCAGCCGGAGGCTGTTGTGGCAGGCTTCCGGCATGACGCAGCCGCCCGTCCCGCCGACCGCCCCGGCCCCTTCCGACGCCGCCGCTCCCGTCCACTCGGAGTGGACCCAGCGGGTGATGGACGGCTACACCTTCGCCGAACCGTCCATCGAACTGGGCGTGCTGATGGCGGACGGGGTCGCCGTCCCCGAGGCCAAGGTGCGGATCTCGCTGTCGATGCTCAACCGCCACGGGCTGGTCGCAGGCGCCACCGGAACCGGCAAGACCAAGACCCTCCAGGTGCTCGCCGAGCAGATCTCGGCGGCCGGGGTGGCGGTCTTCGCAGCCGACATCAAGGGTGACCTGTCCGGGATCGCGCTGCCCGGCCAGCCGAACGAGAAGTTGCTCGCCCGGACAGCGAAGATCGGGCAGGACTGGCAGCCGAAGGCAGCCCCCACCGAGTTCTACGCCCTCGGCGGCCAGGGCCTCGGGGTCCCGCTGCGGGCCACCGTCTCCTCGTTCGGCCCGATCCTGCTGTCGAAGGTGCTCGGCCTGAACGCCACCCAGGAGTCCACCCTCGGCCTGGTGTTCCACTACGCCGACACCAACGGCCTGGCGCTGCTCGACCTCGAGGACCTGCGGGCCGTCCTCAACTACCTCACCTCCGACCAGGGCAAGGTCGAGCTCAAGACGATCGGCGGGGTCTCGTCGGCCACCGTCGGAGTCATCCTGCGCAGCATCGTCACCCTCGAGTCCCAGGGCGCCGGGGAGTTCTTCGGCGAGCCCGAGTTCAGCACCTCCGACCTGATCCGCACCACCCCGGACGGGCGCGGCGTGATCTCACTGCTGGAGCTTCCGAACCTGCAGGACCGGCCGGCGATCTTCTCGACCTTCCTGATGTGGCTGCTGGCCGACCTGTTCAGCGAGCTGCCCGAGGTCGGCGACCTCGACCGTCCCAAGCTGGTCTTCTTCTTCGACGAGGCCCACCTGCTGTTCAACGACGCGTCGGACGCCTTCCTGGACGCGATCGCGCAGACCGTCCGGCTGATCCGTTCCAAGGGGGTCGGCGTCTTCTTCGTCACCCAGACCCCCAAGGACGTCCCAGAGGAGGTGCTCGCCCAGCTCGGCTCGCGGGTGCAGCACCAGTTGCGAGCCCACACCCCCAACGACGCGAAGGCGCTGCGGGCCACCGTCCAGACGTATCCGAAGTCGGCCTACGACCTCGGCGAGACACTGCAGGCGCTCGGGATCGGGGAGGCGATCGTCACGGTCCTCAACCCCGACGGCGCCCCGACCCCGGTCGCGTGGACGCGGATGCGCGCCCCCGAGGCGTCGATGGACCCGATGAACCCCGAGTGGATGGCCGCCGGGATCGCACAGTCGGCGATGCAGGCCCGCTACGGCCAGGAGATCGACCGTCAGTCGGCCTACGAGATCCTCGCCACCAAGCTCCAGGCCGGCATCGAGGCCGCCCAGCGCGAGGCGGAGGCCAAGGCGTACGAGAAGCAGCAGAAGGCGGACGCGGCGGCGTACGAGGCCCAGCAACGGGCGGAGTCGAGCGCGAGGGCACGCGAGGAGCGGCGCCCGGCGCCGAGTTCGCGGCAGGACAAGTCGTGGATGGAGAAGACCCTCGGCTCGGCAACCTTCCGCGACCAGGTGCTGCGCACTGGCGGGCAGATCCTGCGCGACATGCTCGGGAACGCCAAGAAGCGGTAGCCGCCCCGAGGGCATCCCGCTCCGCAACACCTCCGTGGGCCGGGAGAGTTGGCATGCTGGGAGCGTGCTGGCGACCCTGGATCGCGCTACCCGTGCCTACTGGCGGCTGGTCGGCCGCCGGGTCGACCCGGCGGGCGCCGACCCGTGGCTGGCGGCTCCGATCCACGATGCTCCGGTCGTGGGCGAGGACTGGATCGCCGCCACCGTCACGGCCCTCGGCGGCGTCCGGGTCGAGGACGCCGGCCAGGGCCTGTTGCCCGATCTGGCCGTGCTCGACGGCCCGGGGTTCGACGCCGCCGCGGTGCACCCGCTGATCCGCGACTTCTACCAGACCACCGCCGCCTGGCGGATGGACGTCTGGACCGGGTGGGCGCCGCCGTTCGCCCTGTTCGGTGGACTGGTCACCAGCCTGTTCGGCCGGCGGGTGCGTCAGCTCGCCCTGCCGATCCGGCCGCTCGAGGTCTCGCGCGGGCTGACCTCCCGGGTCGTCGCGCTGCTGGATGCCGATGGACGGCAGTACGCCGCCGCGTGGCTCCGCACCCTGCGCGCGACCGGCGACGTCGTCTTCTCCGGCTGCTACAAGACAGCGACCCTGCCGGGCGCCACCGGGCGGTCCGTCCACGTCTCGTTCCCGCTCGAGCACGGCAACGTCCAGGTCTTCCTCCGGCCGGCCAACCGTCCCGGGGGCGGTCTTGTGCTGTCCTCCCCGCCGGGCAGGTTCGGGCACGACGGCGCGTACGTCCTGGTCCGCCACGGCGGCGCCCACCACGCCGTCCGGCTGCCGCTGCACGAGGAGTTCGAGCTCTTCGTCGACGACGACGGTGTGCTACGCACCGACCACACCCTGCGGTTGTGGTCCTGGCAGGTGCTGCGGCTCCACTACCGGATGGAGCGCCTCGGCTGACCGGAGCGGCCCGCGCCCTAAGCCCACACCCCCGCCATCCCGGGCTCAGGAACGTCATCCCGGGCTCGACCCGGGATCTCAAGCCACATCACCCAACCGACCGGCCCACACCCACGTCATCCCGGGCTCAAGGAACGTCATCCCGGGCTCGACCCGGGACCTCAAGCCACATCACCCAACCGACCGGCCCACACCCACGTCATCCCGGGCTCAAG
>JAVHXR010000412.1 GCA_031119515.1 Propionicimonas sp. | reverse complement strand
GGTGAACCGGGTCCTCTCCAGGCCTGCGACGTTCTCCCTGATCTTGTCGAACACCACGACGGTGTCGTAGAGCGAGTAGCCGAGGATGGTGAGGACGCCGATCATCGTCGCCGGTGTCACCGAGAACCCGATCAGCGCGTACACGCCCACCGTGATCAGCAGGTCGTGGAGCAGCGCCACGATCGCGGAGACCGACATCTTGTAGTCCCGGAAGTATCCCCAGATCAGGAGCATCACCAGCAGCAGGAAGACTCCGAGCGCGATCAGCGCCTGCTGGGTGATCTGCTGCCCCCAGGACGCGCCGATCAGCGCGTAGGCGACGTCGTCGATCGGGATGCCCAGCTCGTCGGCGATCGCCTGCTTGACCTGGGCGACCTCCTCGACGCTCAGCGACCGGGTCTGGATCCGGACCGTGCTGTCACCGATCGTGGTGACGGTCAGCTCGTCGTTCTCGGGCAGGCCGAGGTCCTCGATCGCCGTCCGGACGTCGTCCACCGTGGTGGCGGTGACCGTCGTCGGAGCCTGGAAGTCGGCGCCCCCGCGGAACTCGATACCGAGGTTGAGGCCGCGGATCGAGATGGCGAGGATGCAGACCAGCAGGGCCACGGCCGAGACCGTGTACCAGAGCTTCCGCTTGCCGACGAAGTCGTAGGAGACCTCGCCGGTGTAGAGCTTGTGGGCGAAGCTGGTGCCGCGGGCCATCACGCCTCCCCTCCGACGGTCACGGGTCGCCGCTTGCCGTTGTGGAGCGGCGGATTGGTGTGGCCGAGGTGGTCGGCCTCGAATCCGGAGAACCGGTGGCCCTCGCCGAAGAACTTCGTGTGCCCCAGCAGGGTGACGAACGGCTTGGTGAACCAGAACACGATGGCGATGTCGATCAGCGTGGTGAGGCCCAGCGTGAACGCGAAGCCCTTGACGGCGCCGATCGCGAGGACGAAGAGCACGACCGCCGACAACAGCGAGACCGAGTCCGCGACCAGGATGGTCTTCCGCGACCGCTCCCAGCCCGTCTCGATGGCGGTGCGCAGGCTGCGCCCCTCCCGTACCTCGTCGCGGATCCGTTCGAAGTAGATGATGAACGAGTCCGCTGTCACGCCGATCGCCATGATCGCGCCGGCGATCCCGGGAAGGTTGAGGGCGAAGCCCATACCCTGACCGAGCAGCACCATCATCACGTAGGTGATCGCCGCGGCGATCGCCAGCGAGGCGACCACGACGATCGCCAGCGCCCGGTAGTAGACGAGGCTGTACAGCACCACGAGCGCGAGGCCGATCAGGCCGGCGATCATGCCGGCCACGAGCTGCTCGCCACCGAGCTTGGCGGAGACGTTGTCGACGCTGGAGACCTCGAACGAGAGCGGCAGCGCGCCGTAGGTCAGCACGTTCGCCAGCGAGGTTGCCGACGCCTGGGTGAACGAGCCGGAGATCTCGGCCCGGCCGCCGGGGATCGGGTTCTCGACGCTGGGCGCCGAGATCACCGCGTCGTCCAGGACGATCGCGAACTGGTTCTGCGGCTCGGTCTGGGTCGACAGGTGGGTGGTCACGGTGTTGAAGTTCGCCGCGCCCTGGTCGGTGAACTCCAGCTGCACCTGCCAGGACACGGAGCCCTGCGGCACCGCCGCGTAGGCGCGGGAGACCTCGTTGCCCTGGATCAGCGCCGGGCCGAGCAGGTACTTGTAGGTGTCGGTCTCGTCGCAGATGATCAGCGGCTGGTCGACCACCGACGGAGTCGGGGACTCCTCACCACAGGTGTAGGCCTCGAACTCGCTGTTGTCGCGGTCGCTCGGCTCCCACGCCATCAGGTCGTCGAGGGTCTGGGCCGGGTCGGCGGGGGCCGTCGGGCGCGGGCTGGGCACCGGGGTCGGCAGCTGCGGCAACGGCCGCTTGTTCACCGTCGGGGACGCGCTCGGCTCGGGCGAGGCTGACTCCCCCGGCGCGACGGTCTCCTGCGGAGGCTCGGTCGCCTCCGGGCTGGCGCTCGGCTCCGGGGTCGGGGACGCGGCAGGTGCCGCCGCCACCGAGAACACCTTGCGGAAGTACAGCTGGGCGGTCTTGCCGACCATCTCCACGAGCTCGTCCGCCTGGACGTTCGGGACCGACACGACGATCTGGTTGTCGCCGCTGGTCGTCACCTCGGTCTCGCCGACGCCCATCGAGTCCACCCGCTGCTGAATGATGGTGCGGGCCAGTTCGAGGCTGGTGCGGTCGATCGACCCCTGCCCCGTGACGTTCGAGGCGGTGAGCGTGATGGTGGTGCCACCGCGCAGGTCGAGGCCGAGCTTCGGGGTGTACACCCCCGAGAACCCCATCACCGCATAGAGCGCTGCGATCACCAACCCGAACACCACGAGGGTGCGCACCGGGTGGTGGTGTTTCCTGCTTGTCGTTGCCACGTGTCGTCCTTGCGCGAGCCGAGCCGGCTGAATCAGTGCTGTCGGGGATCCTCGGCGTCGGCCGCGGGCGGGGTGGGATCGAAGGTCTGCGGCTCCTCGACGACCTCGGACGCCTCCGGCTCGGCCGCGGTGTCGGGCTCGGCGTCCACGTACTCGAACTCGTCCTCGATCGGCTGGGTGGAGAGGGCGCGCTTGTCGACGGTGATCTCGACGCCCGGGGCGATCTCGATGATCGCCTGCTTCTCACCGAGGTGGCTGATCGTCCCGACGATGCCGGAGATCGTCATCACCCGGGAGCCGGCCTCGAGCGCCGCGAGCTTCGCCTGCTGCTCCTTGGCCCGCTTCTGCTGCGGGCGCAGCAGGAGGAAGTACAGCGCCGCGCCCATCAGCACGACCATCAAGATGGTTGACCAGTCCATGGTGGTGAATCCTCACAGTGTTCAAGCTCGGGGAGCGGCCATCGGCCACCGACGCAGTAGCCTAGCGCCGCAGCCGCCGAAACCTGCATTCGAACGGCCAGGGTCAACCCTATTCGTCGGGGGAAAACAGGTCCGGGACCGCCTGCGGCACAGTCAGGCCGAGGTGAGCCCACGCCCTGGCCGTCGCCACCCGGCCCCGCGGGGTGCGGGCCAGGAAGCCCTGGCGGACCAGGAACGGCTCGGCGACCTCCTCCACGGTCTCCGCCTCCTCGGCCACCGCCATCGCGAGCGTGCTGATGCCGACCGGTCCTCCGCCGAAGCGGCGGCAGAGCGCGTCCAGCACCGCGCGGTCGAGCCGGTCCAGCCCGAG
>JAVHXR010000411.1 GCA_031119515.1 Propionicimonas sp. | reverse complement strand
ACCAAGGCGATCTCCGAGACCAACCGTCGCCGGGGGGTGCAGGAGGCCCACAACCTCGAGCACGGCATCGACCCGCAGACGATCATCAAGCCGGTGACCGACATCCTGGCGGACCTCCGTGGGTCCTCGGGCGAGACGCCGGTGCCGGGTTCGGGTCGTCGCAAGCAGCGGCCGGGTGAGAAGGCGCGGGCCGAGCAGTTCAAGGACCTGCCGCCGTCGGACCTGGGCCGTCTCATCTCGTTGCTGGAGGACGAGATGAACGCGGCGTCGGTCGAGCTGCGCTTCGAGGAAGCCGCCCGCCTGCGGGACGAGATCAAGGACCTGCGCCGAGAGCTGCGCAACGCCGGCGGTCTCTGACACCTCCACCCCGGAACCCGCCCTGACTCCGCCAGCCCGGCACCCGCCCTGACTCCGCCAGCTCTGTCATCGGCAGCAGAGCTCGCGGGCCACCACTGACGTCCTTCCCCGACGAACGCGTGCGTCGAGCACGCTGACAGTTCCAGGGAGGAACCATGCCCGAACCCGACCCTCGGCCAGACCATGACGAGCGTGATGGCAGCGACGCCGAGCGGCCAGAGGCTCGGCGGGCTGCCGGGCGCTTCGCGGCGAGTGGCCTCAGCTCTGTCCCAGCCTGTGCACAAGGTGACCGGCCGTCACCGGAGCCCGACGTGCCACTCCCGTTGTACGACGGCGGAAGCTCCTCGTCGGGCGGGTCCCGGAACTCGCGGGGTCCGGGTGTGTCGTCCGCGGGCGGTGGCGGGAGTTCGCCCGATCTGCGTCTGTCGCCGGCGGTCTCCCCGGACGAGTCCGAAACAGAACCCCCTCATGCGTCCAGTTTTTCCGGACAGTTCGGGGTCGAATTTCCCGAGGACCCCGACCTCCCTCTCCCGACCGCCGAGCGGCCCCGTGCCGGTGTCCGGGTCCGGCGGCGGCGTCGCCTCCAGCTCGTCGCCGCTGCTCAAGCCGGCTTGTTCTCCGTCGCCCAGGCGGCGCACGCCGGCTACGACCGCCGAGCTCGCCACTACCACCTGAGCTTCGGCAACTGGCGGCCGACGGATGCTCCAGGTGTCTTCCGGCTGACTTCGTGGCCACACGACGGCCTCGAGCGGGTGCGCTCGTGGTCGCTCGCCACCGGCGAACCGGTCACGTCATGGACGTCGCTCGAACTGCTCGGGTTGACCGCGATCGGGCCGCGTCATCCGGTCGAGCTCGGCGTGAGGGACCACGAGCGTCGGCTCCGACTCCTCCGCACCACCTCTTCGGACCCCGGTCGCGTCCGTCTCCATCGCGTCGTCGGCACCGGACGTGGTCGTCGAGGGAATCCCCTGTCGCCCAGCGGCCGAGGCGATCTGCGTCGCAGTGATGAACGAACGCCGTCCCGAGCTTCCCATCGCGTTGGCGGACGAGCTGATCCTGTCCGGGCAGGTGGAGGAGCTGGAGCTGCTCAGAACTGCGGTGGCGCTCCGTGCGACGCCCGTACGCGACCACCTCTGGACGCGATCGGTGTGGGGTCGACCGGCGGGGTGAACCTGTGGTCGTCGACTCGCGTTGGCCGGTGTCAGCCGCTGATGGCTTCCTGGCGCAGCCAGTGGTCGGCCAGCACCAGCAGGACGGCCGCCTCGACCAGCGGCACCGCCCGTGGCAGCACGCACGGGTCGTGGCGCCCCTTCGCCGCCAACGTGACCGGGTTGTTGTCCCGGTCGACCGTGTCCTGCTCCGACGAGATCGTCGCCGTCGGCTTGAAGGCGACCCGGATCAGGATCTCCTCGCCGTTGGAGATGCCGCCCTGGATGCCACCGGAGTGGTTGGTCGTCGTTCGCGGTCGACCGTCGGGCCCCGGTACGAACGGGTCGTTGTGCTCCCGGCCGGTCATGCCGGCGGCGGCGAAACCGCTGCCGACCTCGAAGCCCTTCGACGCCGGCAACGACATGGTCGCCTTCGCCAGATCGGCCTCGAGCTTGTCGAACACCGGCTCACCCCAACCGGCGGGGACGCCGCGGGCGACGCAGGTCACGATCCCGCCCAGCGAGTCGCCGTCACGGCGTGCCTGCTCGATCGCCTCGACCATCTCGGCCGCGGCCTCCGGGTCGGGGCAGCGGGTCGGCGAGGCCTCCACGTGCTCCAGCTGGACCTCGGCGGCGTCGATGCGCCCCACGATCCCGTGGATCTCGCTCACCCACCCCAGCACCTCGACGCCGAACCGCTCGCGCAGCAGCTTCCTGGCCACCGCTCCCGCAGCGACCCGGCCGATGGTCTCCCGGGCCGAGGCGCGCCCCCCACCCGCGACCGCGCGGATCCCGTACTTCGCCTCGGTGGTCCAGTCGGCGTGGGACGGGCGGTACAGGTCCTTGACCTGGTCGTAGGCCCCCGACCGCTGGTCCGCGTTGCGCACCAGCATGGCGATGGGGGAACCCAGAGTCAGCCCTTCGGTGACGCCCGAGAGGATCTCGACGGTGTCGGTCTCGTTCCGCTGGGTCACCAGGCGGCTCTGACCCGGTCGGCGACGGTCCAGGTCGGGCTGGACGTCGTCCTCGGACAGCTCCAACCGCGGCGGGCAGCCGTCGATCACCACGCCGACGCCGCCACCGTGCGATTCGCCGAACGTCGTGATCCGGAAGAGCTGTCCGCTGCTGGAACTCATGGCGGCCAAGTATGGCAGCGGGGTCGCGGGCGCCCGAACCCGGTTGCGACGCCTGCCTTTGCCTCAGGCAGGTCCCCCGCGGTGCCGATGGGAGACGGTGAGCGACACCGAGGAGCGGGTGGGCCCGGAGCAGCCAGTGGCACCCGCTCCGGCGGACCAGCCGGCTCCGGCGCGCTCCAGCACGCCTCGATCACCGACCTCCCGACGCCCGAGCGGCTCCCCGAGCGCCCACGCCGACCCCGCGGCGTCCGACGTCGCCGGAATCCGGTCGCCGACGAGGCCCACCTCTCGCCGTCGGGTCGCGGTGCACGCGCTGCTGCTCCTCGCGGCGCTCGGTCTGATCACCGCGCTGGTCGACAACGGCTACCCGGCGATCGCGGACGAGGGCGCCGTGTCGGCACAGGTCGACCAGCTCTCCGACGGTCGGATCGGCGAGCCCGACTCCTGGCGCATCCCACGTCCCTTCCCCGAGCTCGACCCCGACGGCGAGATCGTGCCCCTCGACCTCTCCGAGGTGTCCGGCGACATCTACCTGCCGTACGCGAAGCACGCGCTGTACCCGG
>JAVHXR010000034.1:6316-13171 GCA_031119515.1 Propionicimonas sp. | reverse complement strand
CGGAAGATCTCGAAGGGCGAGATCGGGCACCTGGCGAAGAACGGCGTCGAGCCGACCCTGGCGGCCAGCCGGCTGAGCGGCAGCCCGCCGACCTTCAACTCGCCGTCCAGCTGCCCGAAGGCTGCGGCGTGCTCGTGCGGCTTCACCCGGTCACCTCCGCCTTGATCAGGTTGCGGTCGAACTTGCCGTTCGGGGAGCGGGGGAGTTCCTCGCGGACCTCGACGTGCGAAGGAACCATGTAGAGCGGCAGCAGTTGCCGCAGTGCCGCGACGAGGGCGGCCACGTCCAGTTCCGGCGCGGTCGGGGTCGCTACCAGCACGATCCGCTGGCCGAGGGTGTCGTCGGCGACGCCGAGGGCGACCGCGTCACGGACCAGGCCGGTGGAGTACGCCGCCTCCTCGATCTCGGTCGGGCTGACCCGGTAGCCGGAGGTCTTGATCATCTCGTCGCGGCGTCCGACGAAGTAGAGGAAACCCTCCTCGTCGGCGACGACGGTGTCGCCGGACCAGACCGCGAGCTCGGGCGCGCGCCACTCCTGCCCGGGGTGGTGGACCGGCTTGTAGCGTTCGGCGGTGCGCTCGGGGTCGTTCCAGTAGCCGAGCGCCACCAGTGCACCGCGGTGGACGAGTTCGCCCTGCTCGCCCGGGGCGCACGGCGTCCCGTCCGGGCGCAGCACCAGGATCTCGGCGTTCGGGATCGCCTTGCCGATCGAGTCGGGTCGCCGGTCCACCTCGGCGGGGTCGAGGTAGGTGGAGCGGAAGGCCTCGGTGAGCCCGTACATCAGGAACGGGGAGGCGCCGGTGAAGATGCCGCGCAGCTTGTCCAGGGTGGCGCGCGGCATCCGTCCGCCGGTGTTGGCGAAGTAGCGCAGCCGGGCCGCCGCCTCCGGCGGCCACGGCACCTCGACCAGCTGGAGCCACAGCGGCGGGACGCAGGTGAGCCCGGTGACGCCGTGCTTCGCGCAGAGCTTCGGGACGTCGCGCGGCAGCAGGTAGTTCATCAGGACGCAGTGCGCACCGACCGAGAAGGCCGTGGTCACCTGGCTCAGGCCGGCGTCGAAGCTGAGCGGCAGGACGCTGAGGATGACATCGTCGGCGGTGTTGCCCAGGTAGCTGCTGACGCTCTCGGCGCCGACGATCAGGTTGCGATGGCTCAGCACGACACCCTTGGGCTTGCCGGTGCTTCCCGAGGTGTAGAGGATCGCGGCCGGGTCGAGGTCGATCGCGGCGGGGAGGGCCGGCGCGGGCCCGTCCGTCGCCCAGGGGTGCGTCCGGTAGCCCGCGCCGGCGACCGGCTCTCCGCCGACCACGATGACGTGTTCGACCAGGGTGCCGGCCAGCGAGGCCTCGAGCTGGGCGAGCCGGTCGGCCGACGTGACCAGGATGCGCGCACCGCTGTCGGCGAGGATGTGGCCGACCTGCAGCGGCTTGAGGACGTGGTTGACCGGGACGAACATGCCGCCGGCCGCGGACGCGGCGAACAGCGCGACGACCGTCTCGATCCGCTTCTCCAGGTAGATCGCCACCCGGTCGCCCCGCTGCAGCCCGAGCGCCTGCAGCTGGCCCGCGGCCACCGCCACCAGGTCGCGGGTCTCGGCATAGCTGACCGTGGTGTCGCGGTAGGTCAGGGCCGGCGCCGCCGGCGTCGCTGCCGCCGCCTGTTCGACGAGGTGGTGGAAGTTGGTCCTCACGCGGGTGCACCCCGGTCGACCAGGTAGCGGTTGAACTCCTGTGGGTCGGCGAGGTCGACGTAGCGGCGGCCCTGCGCGTCGGTGCCGGAACTGACCGCGTCGGGTACCGCAGGTCCGGGCCGGGAGAACCCGGACAGGGAGTCGAAGACCCCGACGTAGGCCTCGGCCTGCGGACGCCAGTCGAGCACCTCCACCACGCGGGTGCGGGCCCTGGCGCCGAGTTCGGCCCGCAGCCCGGGGTCGTCGATGAGCCGCTCCACCTGGTCGGCGAACGCCGCGATGTCGCCGGAGGGCGCGTACAGCACGGAGTCCGCGCCGGACACCCTGGTCTCGACCAGGTCGAAGGCGACCGACGGCAGCCCGTACGCCATGTACTCCATCGTCTTGTTCATCGTGGAGAGGTCGTTCAGCGGGGTCTTGAGGTCGGGGCAGAGCCCGATGTCGGCCCGGCTGAGGTTCTCTGCGATCGCCACCTTGTCGACCCGGCCGGTGAACCGGACGTGGCCCTCGAGGCCGAGCTGCACCGACTGCGCCTTCAGGTCCTCGAGCGAGTCGCCGAAACCCATCAGGGTGGCGGTGACGTTCGTCCGTCCGCGCTTGTGGACCAGTTCGTCCACCACCAGCAGGGCCTGGTCGACGCCGTCCTGCGGACCCATGATGCCCAGGTAGACCAGCTCGACGGTGCCGGCGGGGCGTGGCTCGGCGGGGTGGATCGGCCGCATCTGGGCGGTGTCGGGGCCGCTGCGGACAACCGTCACCTCCGCAGGGTCGCGGTGTCCCCTGCGGACCGCGATCGCCTTGTAGGACTCGTTGGTGGAGATCACCCGGTGCGCGGCCCGGTAGGTCTGCCGCTCGAGCCAGAGCAGGCCGTTGTACTCCGCAGCCGACAGCCCCCGTTCGGGTTCGCCGAACCGGGAGAGGAACAACTCGGGGTTCAGGTCGTGCTGGTCGAAGACGAACTTCACTCCGAACGGCCGCCACAGCCGGGCCAGCAGCCAGTAGGTGTCCGGAGGGTTGCAGGCCTGCATGATGTCGAACCTGCGCCGCGCCGCGACCTTGAGCGACAGGATCGCCGTCCGCGCCCAGCTGTAGGCGAACTCCCAGGCGAAGCTCAGCAGGCCCTCGGTCTCCGGGGCCGGCTTGTACTTGTAGATGTCGACCCCGTCGAGGTGCTGGCGGGCCGGGTCGCCGGGGCCCTTCGGGCAGATCACGCTCACCCGGTAGCCGCGCGCGACCAGCGCCTGGCACTCCAGCCAGACCCGCCGGTCCAGCGGCACCGGCAGGTTCTGCACGATGATGAGGACGTGCGGTGCCGCGGACGGTGTGCGCTCCCCTGAGCTGCCAGTCATCGGTTCCTCCAGGACGGTGGTGCCGTGGAAAGAATGCAGCGATGCCCGCGCCAAACTCGCAGTGCGCGCGCCCGATCCCCCATGCGTCAGCTGCTCGCAGACTTTCCCCCGGCGTCAGTGTAGCGACGTGTCCCCACCCTGCGAACTGCTCTCAGCCGGGCATGGGCGAGCCCGCGCGCCCGGGGCACTGTTGTCCGGCGGGCACATCTGCGAGACTGCCGCTGCTGCGGGCACCCCGGTCGCCCCGGCTGGGGGAGACTCGTGAAGCGCGCGGTGAACACAGCGGACTACCTGCTCGAACTGGCGGCGGACCCGGCTCCGGCGATCGTCGGGCCGGACGGCCGTCACAGCTACGCCGACCTGCGCGCTGCGGTGGCGACGCTCGGCGAGCATCTCGTCTCCCTTGAGCTCCCGCCCGGCTCGGTGGTCGCGCTGCTGGCGGCCAACGGCTTCTTCTGGGTGGCCGCCTACCTCGCGGCGCTCGCCCGCGGGTTCGTCGTCGCACCGCTGCCGGTGACGCTGCCGGCCGCCGAGGTCGCGGCCCGGCTGTCCCTGCTCGGCACCGGCGCGCTGCTGGTCGGGCGGGCACAGGAGCGTGCCGTCGCGCGCATCCCCGGGCTCGCCGTCCCCGTCGTCGCCGAGACCGCGCTCGCGGCGGCTCCGGTCGCGGTGGCGCCGCCGGTCCCGGTGCCGGTGGATCCCGACCAGGACGCGGTGTACGTCTTCACCTCGGGCACCACCGGCCGGCCGAGGGTGGTGCGCACCACGCACCGCAACCTCCAGGCCAACACCGAGTCGATCCTGTCCTACCTGCGGCTGGACGCCACCGACCGGATGCTCGTGGTGCTCCCGTTCAGCTACGTCTTCGGCGCCTCGTTGCTGCACACCCACCTCCGGGCAGGCGCCTCGATGGTGATCCAGCCCAACTTCGTCTACCCGGAGTCGATCGTGGAACGGATGGTCGCCGAGGAGTGCACCGGCTTCGCAGGGGTGCCGTCCACGTTCCACCTCCTGTTGCGCAACAGCTCGTTCCGGACCCGGCAGGTGCCGACCCTGCGGACCATCCAGCAGGCCGGGGGCAAGCTCTCGTCCGTCCTCGTCCGCGAACTCGTGGAGGCGCAGCCGCAGGCCCGGGTGTTCGTGATGTACGGCCAGACCGAGGCCACCGCCCGGCTGTCCCACCTGCCGCCGGAGGAGGTCCTGACCCGCACCGGCTCGATCGGGAAGGGGATCCCGGGGGTCGAGCTCCGGGTGGTGACGCAGGAGGGGACCACCGTGCAGCCGGGCGAGGTCGGGGAGATCAGGGCGCGGGGGCCGAACATCTCGCCCGGCTACCTGGCCGATCCGGAGGCGACGGCGGTGAAGATGCCGGACGGCGAACTCCGCACCGGCGACCTGGCGACGGTCGACGCCGACGGCTACATCTACATCGTCGACCGGGCCGAGGACTTCATCAAGTCGTGGGGGTTCCGGGTCGCCAGCCAGGAGGTCGAAGCGGTGGCGATGGAGCTGCCGGACCTGATCTCCGCGGCAGCCGTCGGCGTCCCGGACGACGCGGCGGGCGAGCGGGTCGAACTGGTGGTGGTGGCGCGTCCGGGGTCGGATCTCGGCGCGGAGGCGGTGCTTGCGCACTGCCGCGCCCGGCTGGCCAAGCACATGCTGGCCCAGACGGTGCACTTCACCCGCCGGTTACCCTTGAACGCGAACGGGAAGGTCTCCAAGGCCGAGCTCCGTTCGTGGTGCATCGAACAGGCACAGCAGGCATCCGGTGGGGGCCGGGACGGCTGAGGGGGGAACACCATGGCACTCGGGACAGGCAAGCGGGTCGCGCTCGGGTCGCTGGTCGCGGCCGTCGCGGCGGGGACCGTCATCGTCCTGCTGGAGAGGAGCCCACACGTGGGAGGCACAGTAGCCGTGGACGAGCCGAGCGCAGCCGAACTGCAGGCCTTCGCCGGCGCCACGGTGTTCTTCGGCCACCAGTCGGTGGGCTCGAACATCATCGGCGGCGTCGAGCCGCTGTTCCTGGCCGCCGGCGAGACCGCTCCGGGAGTGGTCGAGACCCGTGGGCAGGTGCCGTCGGGTGACGGCTTCCTCGCCCACGCGCACGTCGGCACCAACGGAGACCCGCTCGGGAAGTTCGCCGACTTCCAGGCACTGGTGGACGGTGAGCTCGGCGGCCAGGTCGAGGTCGCGCTGCTCAAGCTGTGTTACGCCGACGTGGTGGCGGGGACCGACGTGGACGAGGTCTTCGCCGCCTACGTCGCGACCATGGACGGCCTGCAGCAGCGGCACCCCGACCTGGAACTCGTCTACACCACCGTGCCGCTGACCACCGACCGCAGCTGGAAGGCCGTCCTGAAGTCCTGGGTCGGGATCGACGACCAGATGGGCCCCGCCGACAACCTCGCCCGGCAGCGCTACAACGCCCTGGTGCGCGAGAAGTACGGCCAGAGCGGACGCCTGTTCGACATCGCCGCCGTCGAGTCGACGATGACCGGGTCGCCGATGGTCCGCGACCTCGGTGGCGAGACGTTCTACGTCCTGAACCCCGCGCTGAGCTCCGATGCCGGGCACCTCAACGAGGTCGGCTCGCAGGTGGCGGCGGCCGAACTCGTGCGGGTGGTGTCGGCCACGCTGGCCGCAGGGTGAACCTCAGGGGCGTCGGCGTCGACCTCGCCGACGCAGGCCGGCTGCGACGGCTGCTCGACGCGCACGGCGAGCGGTTCGCGCACCGCTGGTTCGCGGGCCCCGAGGTCGCCGAGTGCGAGTCCGAGCCTGTGCCGGCCGTCGCCTACGCCTGCCGGTTCGCCGCCAAGGAGGCGGTCTGGAAGGCGCTCGCGGTGCCGTGGGACGGGTCCCTGCCGTGGCGCTGGATCGTCGTGGCGGCGGCGGCCGGCACCCCGGAGGTCGAACTCCGCGGCCGGGTGGCGGACGCGGCGCGGCTGGCCGGGGTGACGTCGGTGAGGGTGAGCTGGTCGTCCTCCGGCGACCTGGCGACGGCGGTCGCGCTCGCCTACACCGGCTAGTGGTGACCCACCTCGTCCACCGGACAGACCAGGAACGGCGGCTCGTGCAGGTAGGCGGTGGTCCGCCGCTTCTGTTCGATGTCGCGGTACACCCGCTCGACCTGCCCGACCTCGAGACCGGTGGCGGTGGCGACCGCCTCGATCGGGACGGCGTTGTTCAGGGCGTACAGGCACAGGTCCATCCGCTGGTAGGGCAGCGAGAAGTAGAACTCCTCCTGCGACTGGGCCAGCGAGTAGGTGTCGGTCGTCGAGGGACGCTGCTGGATCTCGGCCGGCACGCCGAGGTACGCGGCGAGGGCGTAGACCTGGCTCTTGTAGAGGTGCGCGATCGGCTTGATGTCGGCCGACCCGTCCCCGAGCTTCACGAAGAACCCCTGGTCGTACTCCAGCCGGTTGGGGGTGCCGGTGGTGACGAAGTTCAGCCGGTCGGCGTGGTAGTACTCCAGCATCTTGCGGACACGCTGCTTGAAGTTGGTGGCGGCGACCACCCCCAGGTAGGCCTCGGTGCTGAGCCGGTGGCTGGTCTGGCTGCCGTCCGGCGCCTGCACCACCACCGAGTAGAGCCGAAGCGCGTCGGAGTCGATCACGCTCGGCAGCACGATCTTGAACTTGTAGCCGGGCCCGTACTCGGGCACCACCTTGCGGACCGCGTCGTCCTGCCGCCGGTAGCAGCCGGCGGCGTCCAGCAGCCCCGAGATCTCCTCGAGCTCGGAGTCGAAACCGAAGCCGTCGGAGACCGACCTGCTCAGGCGCAGCGTCTCGGGCGTCATCCAGGCGAACATCAGCACGT
>JAVHXR010000034.1:0-6306 GCA_031119515.1 Propionicimonas sp. | reverse complement strand
CCCGGACGCACAGCGCCGCGGTCACGCTGGAGTCGATGCCGCCGGACAGCGCCACGACCGCGCCCTTGCGCTTGTTGCGGGTGACGTAGTCCCGGATCGCCGCCGTGATCCGCCCGACCTCGGCCTCCTCGTCGATCCGCAGGGATTCAGGCCCGAACTCCACGCTCATGGTTCTCCTTGGTTGGTGCATGGTCGAACGCCGCCACGGGACCGGGCGGCGTCTGGGGGACGGTCCGCCGTCCGGCGATGAACTGGTGGTGCAGCAGCTGGACGGACGCGATCGCCGCCAGCCGCATGTTGTCGGTGTTGCTGAGGCCCAGACCGCCGGCCTTTCGGCACTTGGCGAGCAGCCGGGAGGTCACTGCCGGCCGGAACACCCCCGCGGCCTCGACGGCGGCCTCGGAGGTGACGTCGTCCAGCCAGTCGGGGGAGCCCTGGGCGAACAGGCTGGCGGCGTCCGGCGACCGGTAGGGCTGCTTCGGCCGGTCGACGACCTCGGAGGGGAGCAGGTCGGCGAAGGCGCGCTTCAGCAGGTGCTTCTCGTCCAGGCCGAGGAGCTTCTGCCGGGCGGGGAACCCGGCGGCGAGGCTGGCGACGTTCGGGTCGAGGAACGGGAACCGGCCCTCGACGCCGTTGGCCATCAGCATCCGGTCGCCCTGTGAGGCGAGGATGTACCCGGGCAGCAGCGTGGTCATCTCCAGGTACTGGGCCCGCGACAGCGGGTCCCAGCCCACGCTGGCCGCAGGCATCCCCGCCACCAGCTCGGCTGCGGCGTCCAGCCCGGTCGCGCGGGCGGTGTCGGCCAGCATCGACTTCAGGACGCCCGTCGAGTCCCACCGCGGCCGGTGCGACAACGCAGGGTCGTCGGGGTCGAGGTTCCGGGAGAAGAAGCTCTGCGCGAACGCCGGGGCGAGGTTGGGCGAGCGCCGCATCCACGGGTAGAGCAGTTCGACCGCCCGGGCCCTGGCTGGCGAGCCCGGATCCCGGGCCCAGAACTGCCGGACCCTGGCCTCGCGGAACAAGTCGTAGCCGGCCAGCACCTCGTCGGCGCCCTCCCCGGTCACGACGACCTTGTAGCCGGCCTGGCGGACCAGCCGGGAGAGCAGGAACATCGGTGCCGGGGCCATTCGCAGCAGCGGGTTCTCGGCGTGCCAGACGACCTCGGGCAGGATCTCGCCGATGTCCCGCTCGCTCACGACGATGTCCCGGTGGACCGTCCCGAGCCGCTGCGACATCAGCCGCTGGTAGTGGCCCTCGTCGAACTCGCTGTCGGCGAAGCGCAGCGAGAACGTGTGCAGGTCGGCGTCGGTGAAGTGCGCGATCGCGCTGGCGGTGACAGCGGAGTCGATCCCGCCGGACAGGTAGGCGCCGACCGGCACGTCGCTGCGCAGGAACCGCAGCCGGGTCGCGTCGACCACCGCCTGGCGCAGCAGCCGGGCGTTCTCCTCGATGTCCTGGACCGGTTCCGTGCCCCGCTCGGGGAAGCCCGGCTCCCAGTAGCGGTGCAGTTCGCGGGAGTCGCCGCGGACCCTGAGGTAGCTGCCGGGCGGCACCTGACGGACGCCTGCGAACACCGTCCGGGGTGCCACCGTCGACCAGAAGGTCAGCGCCTGGTCGAGCCCGATCGGGTCGAGCTCCCTGGTCACGGCCGGGTCGGTGAACAGCGCCTTGACCTCCGAAGCGAACAGCAGCCGGTCGCCGGCGGTGGTCCAGTACAGCGGGCGCACCCCGAACCGGTCCCGGGACAGCACGAGTTCGCCTGCCCTGCGGTCCCAGATCGCCACCGCCCACTGGCCGTTGAACCGGTCGAAGCAGCCCGGGCCCCACTCCTCCCAGGCGTGCACGATCGCCTCGGTGTCGCAGTGCGTGGCGAAGACGTGGCCGCGGTCCTTCAGCTGCGCCATCAGTTCGACGTAGTTGAAGATCTCGCCGTTGAAGCTGACCCAGACCGTCCCGTCCTCGTTGCACATCGGCTGCTCGCCGTGGGCGGTGTCGATGATGGCGAGGCGGACGTGGCCCAACGCCACCCGCTCGTCGCGGTAGTAGCCGCTGCCGTCGGGCCCGCGGTGGCCGATCGCCGCCATCATGGCGGTGACGGCGTCGACCTCAGGAACCGAACCGGGGGAGTGGGTGCCGCAGATGCCGCACACTACGACTCCTCGACGAGCCCGGGGAGCAGCGCGGTGATCGCCTCGACCGAGCCGAGGTGGTGCCGGTCGAGTGCTTCGGCCGGGAGCACGACGTCGAGCGCGTCCTCGAGGTAGATCGCCACCCTGGTGGCGTCGAGGTCTGGATCCCCGACGCCCACCAACACGTCGGGAAGTTCGTTCAGGATCGCGATCCGGGCATCTTGAGCCATACGTCCCCCCTGCTGTTCAATGGTGCCGCAGTTTAGGGCCCACCGCCCACCCCCGCGAGAGTATTCATTCCCGCCGCGGGTGCCCGGGAGTCCGTGTCCAAGGTGAGGGCCAAATTGATGGATGAGGTACGCGGCACGATCGAGGAGTTCATCCTCGACAGCCTGCTTCTGGGGGACGACTCGCGGATGCCGTCGGCGACCGACTCGCTGGTCGAGACCGGCGTTATCGACTCGACCGGGATCCTGGAACTGATCGAGTTCCTCGAATCGGAGTTCGGGGTGCACGTGGAGGACTCCGAGACCGTCCCGGAGAATCTCGACGGCATCGACCGGCTGACCGCATTCGTGGTCCGCAAGGCGGGCGAGGTAGTGAGCTGACGGGAACCCCCATGACCAGTCGCGGAGCGTCGCGCGGGTCGGGAGGACGCACTGCCAGTGAGTTCTCGATCGATCTGGCGAAGATGTACGCCATCAAGCTGTCGGGACCGGAGCCGGGGATCGCCGAGAAGGCGGTGTTCTGGCTGCTGAACTCCGATTTCCACGTCGTGGCGTGCTACCGCTACGGCCAGTTCGCCGACCGCCTGCGGGAGCGCAACCGGTTCGTCGGAACCCTTGCCGTCGCCAGCCACCGGCTCTGGAATCGCTGGACCACCCATGTCGACCACGCCGACATTCACCACCTCTCCTCGATCGGGCCCGGCCTGCTGGTCATGCACCGCCATGGCGTGATGGTGAACGCAACCATCGGGGACAACTGCGTGATCCACCAGAACGTCACGATCGGCCAGCACATCGCCGGCGGCGACCAGAGCGTGCCGCGAATCGGCAACAACGTCTGGATCGGCCCGGGGGCCATCATCACCGGACCCATCACGATCGGCGACGGCGCCACGATCTCGGCGGGGACGGTGCTGTCGAAGGACGTGCCGGCAGGGTGCCTGGTCGCCGGGAACCCCGGTCGGGTGATCGCCCAGAACTACGACAACGCCGCGATGCTGAACTTCGCGATGCCGGAGGCAGCGCCGTCGGCCTGAGCCGTCCGGCGCGGCCCGGCCGGGTCAGCCGGCACACCGGGTCGGCCGGACCCGGGGTCAGCGCTGCGCGGCTGCCGCGACGAGCATCATCAGCGCCCTGGCCAGTTCGACGGAGCCCCTGCCGTTGAGCCGGCGCCCGTTCGAGGACAGCGCCGGGTTCAGCACGTAGTACCACTGGTTCTCGTGCTCCTTGGCGGCGACCTTGCCGTCCCCGAGCCTTGCCTCGAGGGCGGCGATGTCGAACAGCCGACCGGTGCTGGCGTACTGCTGGCGGACCATCGTGTTGAAGCGCTCCCGCGCGATGTTGTCCTGCCACACCGGCTGGGTGACGCCGGTCAGGCCCTGGACGGTCTCCGCGTCGGTCTCGCGCCAGCTGTTCGCCCCGGTGACCGGGACGGTGGAGTACAGGAACGTGATGTCGGGGTTGGCGGTCTCCAGCGAGTCCATCGTGGCGAGGTAGCTGGCGAACAGCGCGTCCACGTCGGTCTCGGCGCTGATGTCCTGGTAGTTGAACGCCATCACCGCGACCTGGACGCTGTCCCGCGGGGCCTCGTTGACGAGGTCGGCGAAGGCTTTCAGCTTGCTCCGAGGGTCGCCGTCGCGTCCGATCTGGGCGGTTGCCAGGAGCGGACCCTTCTGCTTGGCGGCTGCCGACCACTTCACGACCTTGGGCTTGGGGAGCTTCGCGGACGCGAACGCGCCCGGCACGCCCTTCGAGATGTCGAGCCCGATCGCCTGGACGCCGAACAGGACCCGCACCCCGAGGCCGGAGGCCAGCGGGCTGGGCGCCGGGACCGGCGCCTCGTCCGGGGTCGGCGTGGGCGTGGGTGTCGGCGTGGGCGTGGGAGTCGGCGAGAAGGACACCGCCGCCTGGGTGCGGTCGTTGGCCAGGAGCGGCGCCAGGACGAGTCCCGCACCGACCAGGAAGACCGCCACGCCAGCGACCAGGGCCGCCACCATTCCCACCGAACGTCGGCCGCCCCCCGACGGCGTCACCTCGTTGTCTGCCATCCCGCACTCCTCCCCCGAAGACCAGCGAGTCGCATCGCGGCCAAGTGTAAGCGGTGGCGCGAAAGCCGGGGGCGGTGCCGCGGGTTGTCGCTAGGCCGGGCCGACGACCCCGAGGGTCACCGCCGCGATCGCGAGTGCCGCGACGCTGAGGACGACCTCGACCACCCCGAGCACCGCGGGCCGGAGCCGACGGCGTTCGTCCACCAGCGGGAGCGCCCACGACCTCAGGGTGGTGACCAGGAAGAAGACCGGCCAGGCCCGCGGGAGCTGCCAGGTGACGGTCAGGGCTGCGGTCGCCACCGTCCACCCGGCGTGCCAGCCGATCGAGGCGTTGCGCCAGGCCAGCCGGCCGCGCCGCCTGATCATCGCCTTGATGTGGAAGACCGTGCCTGCGAAGTAGCCGAACATGACCGCCGCGAGCATCGCCGCCTGCGGGAACGCGGGGTCGGCGAGCATGCCGGTCGGGTCGGGAAACCGGACCACCAGGACCATCATGGACGCGAGGAGCACCGTCAGCAGGCCGCCGGCGAGCTGGCGCTCCTGCCGCCGGGACGCCAGCCAGAGCGCTGTCCCGCAGGGCGCGAGGAAGACGAGCAGCCACCAGAACACCGCGGGTCCGGCCTCCCACGCCGTCAGCAACCCTGCGGCGAGCGTGGCCAGCCCGTAGGTCGCGACCGCGGGGACCCAGCGCCGCCGGCGTTGAGGCGGGGATTTCAGCAGGCCGGAGGTGGCGTGGAACGCGAAGTAGCCGAGCACCCAGGTGGCGAACATCGTGGCGACATGGCCGGGGAGCCGCTCGTCGCTCCAGCACAGCATCGCGCCGACCGCGAACGGCACCACCAGCATCGCCCAGACCCCGTGTTGTCTCGGCAGCCAGCCGGCGGTGCGGGTGCGTTCAGCCCCACCTCGCACCGTAGCGTGCGCCCCAACGGGATGTGGCCGAAGCCCTCGCCGCCGAGGGCGGGCCTGCGGTGTCGAGGGCCAGCGCCCTGGGTGGTGGCTCTCGTTGGCGAGGGCTGGCTCGCGGTGAGGGTGGTGCGCCGAGGGCGGGCCTGCGATGTCGAGGGCCAGCGCCCGGGTGGTGGCTCTCGGCGAGGACGGAGTCGTCGCGCGCCGGTTCGGGACTCAGGCGGGACGGCGGGTGGAGCGGGTGACGGTGTACTGGCGGTCGCGCGCGACAACCCGGGTCGGCCCGACCTCGGCGCGCAGGAACGGCAGGTACGGCAGGTGCGAGTTGAACACCGTCCACACCTCGGCGCCCACCGCGAGCGCGGGAACCGCACCCCGGAGCAGCTCGAACCCCGGCGTCGAGTCCTTGGCAGTACCGCGATGGAACGGCGGGTTGCACACCACCAGATCGGCAGAGCCGGACGGACGCCCGGCGAGCCCGTCGGCGCGGAGCACCTCGACGGCCACGCCGTTGGCTGCGGCGGTGGCCCGGGCGGACGCGCTGGCCGCCCGGGAGACGTCGATCGCGGTGACCTCGAAGCCCTGGCCGGCCAGCCAGGACGCGAGGATCCCGGTGCCGCAGCCGAGGTCGACGGCGGCACCGCGCGGCCCACCGCCCGCGCTCGCTCCGAGCCCCTGGCCGAGCGCGTCCAGCAGCAGGCGGGTGCCGCCGTCCAGCCGCTCGGCGGCGAAGGCGCCGGCATGGCTGACAACGGTCAGCCCGGTGTCCTCCAGGACGCTCGTGCGCGGCCAGGACGACGCTCCCGGCAGCGGCCCCCAGGCGTGCAGGACGCGCGACTTCTGGCGGCCCAGGCTCGCCCGGACGCCACTGAAGCTGCGCCCCAGCACCTCGTTCATGCCGCGGGTGAGATGCTTCTCGCGACCGCCGGCGAGCAGCCGCACCGTCCCTGCGGCGTGTGCCGCGACCCGTTCGGCGTAGTCCTGCAGCATCCC
>JAVHXR010000410.1:1268-3244 GCA_031119515.1 Propionicimonas sp. | reverse complement strand
GACCACCCCCGTGCTGGAGCTCGGTGCCGGTACCGGATCCGGCACCGTGGCGCTCGCCGCGCACTTCGGGCACGTGGTCGCCGGCGACCACACCGCCGGCATGATCCGCCGTCTGCCCGCCGAGCTGGCCTCGCGGGTGCAGCTCGACGCGAGCGCGCTCCCGGTGCGCACCGGGTCGGTCGCCACCCTGGTGTGCGTGAACATGTTCCTCTTCGCCGACGAGGTCCGCCGGGTGCTCGGGCCTCGCGGAGCGCTCGTCTGGGTCAACTCGATCGGCGAGCGCACCCCGATCCACCTGAGCGCCGAACGGCTGGCCGACGCCCTCGGCGAGGGCTTCGCCGTGACCGCCTCACGCGCCGGCTGGGGCACCTGGGCCGTGGCCCAGCGCACCGGCTGACCGGCTGACCGGCTGGACCGTCCGGTCAGGGCACCATGCGGCCGAGCAGCGCCTCGCTCGTCAGCCACACGAGTCCCGCCGAGCAGCCGACGGCGACCAGCACCTGGCGCCACCGCACGTCGGCCCACTGCGCCAGCGCCACCACCAGCGGCACCACGACCAACCCGTAGCGGCCCAGCGAGTCGGTCACCTGCGAGGACAGCAGCAGCACGAGCGAGGCGGCGGTGTAGACGAGCCACGACAGCGGCTGGCGCCGGTGCACCGCGAACGCGGCCAGGCCCAGCAGCACCAGCATGAAGCCCAGGTTGTAGACGTCGCGGAAGTCGCCCGTCAGGATCTCGGCGAACGGCTCGAGGACCCGGGTCACCGGGTCCTGCAGACCGCCGCGGATCTCGCTCTGGAGCCGGACCGGCAGCAGCAGGTCGCCGGTCGAGTGCTCGATCCAGACCAGGGCCCCGACGAGCCCGAGCACCGGGCCGCCGAGTCCGACCACCCAGTCGAGCCGACGGGGTCGGGGTCGGGCTCTCACCAGTTCCACGAGGACCGCGACCAGGATGAGCCCGCCGGTCGGCCGCAGGGCTGCGAGCAGCAGCGCGAGCCCGCCGGCGGCCACGAAGGCGCGTCGGTGCAGCGCCAGCAGGGTCGCGGCCACCAGCAGCAGCGCCAGGCCCTCGGAGTAGGCGAAGCTCAGCACGAACGCCGCCGGGAAGATGGCGGTCAGCCAGGCGGCGCGATCCGCGGTCGCCCGGGCGGTGACGGGACCCTCGTCGGGCGTCCAGGCGGGGCTCGCGAGCCGGCGCAGCCGGGTCCACCCGCTGACGCCCGGACCCAGGTCGGGGTCCCGGTCGTCGTCGCTGGCCGCAGCCCGGCGGGTGTGCAGGACCTCGGCGGTCAGGCGCCAGACGACCCAGGCGCCCAGGAACGCCGCGACGTTGGTGACGAAGATCAGGGCCAGGTCGGTCCGGCCGCCGAACAGCGGGCCCAGGACCTTCGCCAGCCCGGGGTACACGGGGAAGAAGCGGGCGGCGTCGTCGCCGATGCCGACGTACCACTGCTCGGCGATCGCCCGGTAGTAGGTGCCGTCCCAGGTGAAGAGCGCCTCGTGGATCTGAAGGTCGCCACGGGGCGTGTCGAGCACGTCCACCATGACCTTGGCCACGGCGAAGCCCGCCGCCACGCACAACCGTGCCCAGACCCAGCCGACGAAGGTGGGCAGGAGCCCGTCCCGCCAGCGCAGCGGCGCCCCAGCCGCCGTGTCGATCATGCGCGCGGGCGGAAGATCCACAGGTCGGCGAACTCGTCGAGGCCACCTTCCTCCATCGGGATGGCCTGGGTGGCGTCCCGATCGGCGGACAGCAGCGCGAGCAGCTGCTCGCACTGCCCCTCGAACGTCTTGTAGGTGGGGCTGAACGCCATGTAGACGGTCGCGTCGGCGGGGATCCGCTCGGCGACGTCCGCCAGGAACTGCTCCGGGCTGGCCTCGGCGTTGCGGTCGCCGTAGTCGACCCAGTCGATGAAGCGCGGGTCGCCGGCCCCGGGGTAGGCGGGCTGCTCTATGGTGTGTCGCCGGTGCTGGCAT
>JAVHXR010000410.1:0-1258 GCA_031119515.1 Propionicimonas sp. | reverse complement strand
GTAGGCGAGCACGTCGCCGAAGCGGTCGGCGTCGGCACCGTGCTGGTCGAGCTCGCGCTGGAGCGACACGCCGAGCTGGTCGGGGCACGAGATCACCACGGCCGGCCCCGGCTGGTCCCGGGCGTCGTCGACGATGGCCTGGGCCAGCTCGGAGTTCTGCGAGCGGTCGCCGCGTGCCGAACCCAGGCCGCCGACCGAACCGGCGAGCACGATCAGCGCCAGCACCGCGGCGGTGACGAGCGGCCGGCGCAGCACTGCGACGCCGACACCGATGCAGAGCAGGAACAGCGGGTAGATCCCCGACGCGTAGCGGGAGGAGAAGGTGTTGCTCGACACCCAGGCTGCGGCCCATCCGATGCCGAGGGTGCCGAACAGGACGAACAGCTCGGCGCGGACCCGCGGCAGCAGTCGGGTGGTGAGCACGACCTGCTGGGTCTGCACGGTGCCGTCCTCGGCGGCGACGCCCGCGCCCCCGGCGCCCACCGCGGCGGCGCGCTGCGGCCCGCCCGTCGGGTCGGTCGGCACCGTCGGCGCCGTCGTGCCCGGCACCCGTTGGATCCAGGCGAGCGCCGCCAGCAGGATCAAGGGCACCAGCAGGTACGTGAAGAGCTGGGCGACGCCGTACTTGGCCCCCGCGAAGTCCACGACGGTGAAGACCACGACCGAGGCCGGACCGAACTGCTCGCCCCACGGGGTGCCCGTGTGCGCCGACTGGTAGAGCAGCGCCGAGACCCACGGCAGGAAGAGGATGCCGCCGACGACCAGGGCGGCCACGAGCAGGCGGGCGCCGGTGCGGCGCTCCGGGTCGCGTTCACGCCAGGCGCGCCACAGCGCGAGCAGCCCGACCGCGGCGAGCAGCCACATGGACCAGTAGTGCGACCAGAGCAGCGCGGCGGCGACCAGGGCGGCGCCGACGGTGACGGCGACGCGGGCCCGGCCGGTCCGCCGGGCGTTCAGCAGGTCGTCGACCAGCAGGTAGCCCAGCGCGGCCAGGGCGCTGACCAGGGCGTACATGCGGGCCTCGGCGCCGTACCGCAGGCCGAAGGGCATGACCGCGGCGACCGCCATGACGATCAGCCCGGTCCGGCGTGCACCCAGGCCGGCGCCGGCGCCGTCACCGAGGCGTTCGCCGACACGGCGCCCCGCCAGGTACATGAGCGGCAGCGTCAGGGTCGAGACGACCCCCGACAGCGCCCGGACCCACCAGTCGGAGTCGCCGCCGACGGCCGACCAGACGTGTAGCAGGACGTAGTAGAGC
>JAVHXR010000409.1 GCA_031119515.1 Propionicimonas sp. | reverse complement strand
CCCCGTCATTCCGGCGAACGCCGGAATCTCCACACCCAGACAGCTCAGCCGACCATGAGATCCCGGGGCAAGCCCGGGATGACACCTTGACCCGTCATACCCCGGGACAAGCCCGGGATGACACCTCACGTCATTCCGGCGAACGCCGGAATCTCCACACCCAGACCGGTCAGCCGACCAAGAGATCCCGGGGCAAGCCCGGGATGACACCTTGACCCGTCATACCGGCGAACGCCGGAATCTCCACCCAGACCGGTCAACCGACCCCACAGATCCCGGGGCAAGCCCGGGACGACACCTCACATCATTCCGGCGAACGCCGGAATCTCCAGGTCAGTCGGTCGCCTCCGGGGTGGAGCGGGGGCTCACCGGCGGCGCGCTGAACTCGTTCATGATCCCGGCGAGCCGCAGCGCGCGCTCGTCGGTGTAGAGCTCCTCCAGCGTCATCGGCCGGCCGTCGGGGTGGCTGAGCGGGATCCGCCAGTTCGGGTACTCCTGCCACGTCCCCGGCTGGTTCTGGGTGCGCCGGTCCCCCACCGCGTCCGGCAGCGCGGCGCACAGCACCCGCGCCGGGGTCGCCACGAGGTAGCGGTGGAGCGCAAGGACGATGTCCTCTGTGGTCGCCTCCGGCTCGGTGAGGAAGCCCCGATCCCGCAGGAATCCGATGAAGGACGCCTGCTCGTGGTCAGCGATCGCGAGCTCGGCCTCCAGGGATTCGGTCAGCAGGCCGAGCTCGTGCTGGAGCCGGATGTGGTCCTTCGCCAGGTAGCCAGCGGTCGGCGGCAGGTCGTGGGTGGTGACCGAGGCCAGGCAGTAGTCGCGCCACCACTGCGGCGGCAGCGGGCTACCGTCCTCCGCCTTCTCGAACCAGGCGATCGAGGTGCCGAGGATGCCGCGCTCACGCAGGTAGTCGCGCACCCACGGCTCGACCACGCCGAGGTCCTCGCCGACGATCAGCGCGCCCGCCCGATGGGCCTCCAGCGCCAGGATGCCGACCATCGCCTCGTGGTTGTAGCGGACGTAGGTGCCCTTCGTCGGGGGCTGGCCGTCCGGGATCCACCACAGCCGGAACATGCCCATGATGTGGTCGACCCGCATCCCGCCGGAGTGGCGCAGGAGCCCGGCCACGGTGGTCCGGAACGGGGCGTACGAGAGGTCGTCCAGCCGGTCCGGACGCCACGGCGACTGGCCCCAGTCCTGGCCGGTCTGGTTGAAGTGGTCGGGCGGGGCACCCACCGAGACGCCCTGGGCGAAGAGGTTGCCGTAGGTCCAGGCCTCCGCACTCTGCTTGGACACCCCGACGGCGAGGTCGCTCATGATCCCGATCCGCATCCCGGAGTCGCGCGCCAGCGACTGGGCCGAGCGCAGCTGCAGGTCCGCCACCCACTGGATCCACTCGTAGAACCGGATGTCGGCGGCACGCTCCTCGGCGAAGGCTGCGACCTCGGGGGACGAGGGGCGGTGGAAGTCCGCCGGCCACTCCCGCCAGTTCATGCCGTTCTCGGTGACCAGGGCACACCAGGTGGCGAACTGGGTGAGCGCCCGGCCCTCGCGCCGCACGAAGTCCCCCAGAGCCATCCGCCTGGCCGGCCGCAGGCCACCCTCGTGGATGATCCGCAGCGCCCGGAGCTTGTAGTCCCAGATCGTGTCGCGGTCGATCAGCGGCTGGTCGGCCAGGGCGTCCGTCAACTCGGCCTTGAGCTGCCTGATCCGCGCCCGCTCCGGCTCGCCCAGCTGGCCGTACTCGGGCAGCGACTCGGGGCGGACGTACAGCGGGTTGACGAACCGGCGGCTGGAGGGAAGGTAGGGCGAGGGTTCCAGCGGCGGCATCGGCTCGGCCGCGTGCAGCGGGTTGATCAGGATGTAGCTGGCGAACTGCTGGGTGGCCGCCCAGGTCGCCAGGTCGGTGAGATCGAGCAGGTCGCCGATCCCCCACGAGTCCGCCGACCGGACGCTGTAGAGCTGGACCGCGTAGCCCCACGCCCGCTTCTCCCCCATGGCCGGCGGGAACCCGAGGAACTGCGGGCTCACCACCAAGGTGCCCTCGCTCGCGCCCGCGGCCGTGTCGGCGTGCAGCCGGTGGTATCCCAGCGGCAGGTCACCCGGCACCTCGAACGCCGCCTCGCCGACAAGCTGGCCGTCGATCCAGCGCGGCGGTTCGTCGTGGGGAAGCTGGACGAGGTCCCGCCAGCCGCCCTCCTCCAGCCGGACGCCGACCCGCACCCACTCGCCGTGCGGCACGTGGACGTGGACCCGTTGCACCCTGCCCTGCCGGATCACCAGGCAGGGCGGCAGGACGCGGGTCCACGGCCGGTTCCGCCAGGCCTCCAGCGCGGCGGCGGCCCGTTCCGGGTCGGCTGCGTCGACGTCCATGCTGGCCAGGATGGAGACCATCGTGTCGTCGTCGATGGTGGTGTGGCGGCCCTTCCAGTCCCAGAACTCCGTGGCGATGCCGAAGGCGGCCGCCAGTTCGTACAGCAGCGGATTGGACAATGCCATGCTGGGTGCCTCAGGTCGGGTGGGAGCGTCTGGTCAGGGTAGACAGCAACGATACCGGCTTGTGTCAGCGACCTTCGAAGGACACCAGCAGGCGGCGCAGCGCGTCGGCGAGCTGGCCCCGCACCTCCGGATCGACCCCTTCCAGCAGGTCGCGCTCGAACACGAGCAGGTCTGACAGCGCCGCGCTCACCCGCGCCATCCCGTCCGGGGTCAGCCGGACGCGCACCCCGCGGCGGTCGTCCGCGTTCGGTTCGCGGACCACCAGGCCCTTCTCCTCGAGCCGGTCGATCCGGTTCGTCATCGTCCCGGAGGTGGAGAGCGTCTGGCGGGTGAGCTCGCCGGGCGACAGGACGTACGGCGGCCCCTCCCGCCGCAGCGCCGCCAGGACGTCGAACTCCCAGACCTCGAGACCGTGCGCGGCGAACGCGTCCCGTCGCGCGAGGTCGAGGTGGCGGGAGAGCCGGCTGACCCGGGACAGCACCTGCATCGGGGAGACGTCGAGGCCCGGCACCTCCGAGCGCCAGGCATCGACGATGGCATCGACCTCGTCCGCCATCACCCCTCCGTTCTCTCGATATCAAAGTAACACCGTCGGGCCGGTTTCCTGTCCCCGACAGCCCCGTCACGCGGCTCGCAGGCGCCGGCGGGCACGCGTCCGCCGGCCCCGCGGGGGCGCTACCGTGGGCGCAACCGATCGGGAGGGACGTCGTGGGCCTGGATCAGGACTCGGCCAGGCCGGGCAGCGG
>JAVHXR010000408.1 GCA_031119515.1 Propionicimonas sp. | reverse complement strand
CTCGCTGGCGCTCAGCGAAGCCGAGCCGAAGCTCGCGCTCCCGACCGGGATCAGGGTCGGGGACGTGCTGCTCCCACCGACGGTCGAGTGGGGCGACAGCGCCCCGGCCACCGTCCACGCCGGCTGGCTGGTGGACGGCGCCGACCTCGGCTGGGGCGCGACCTCGCGGATCGTCGTCCCAGCCTCCTGGCTGGGCAAGCCGGTCAGCTATGGGGTTCGCGGCAGCACCCCCGGCTACGCCCCCACCCGGGCGACCAAGGCGGACGCGGTCACGGTAGCCCCCGGCATCCTCCGGGCCACCGTCGAACCGACCCTCGCCGGCCTGGCCCGCGTCGGCGACACGCTCGTGCTCAGCCCGGGCCTCTACGCCACCGACTCCGACGACTCCACGGCTGTCGGCACCTCGATCGAGTGGCTCGCGGACGGGACGCCGATCGCCGGCGCCACCCGGACCACGTTCGTCCCGGCCGCCGCCCAGGCCGGCGCCGCGATCAGCGCGCGGGTCACGGTCACCAAGCCGGGCTACACCACCCTCACCCTGACCACCGCAGCCTCGGCGGCCGTCCTCGCCGAGGACGTCTCACCGTTCCCGACCCAGCCGACCCCGGACCCGGTCGACCCCGATCCCCTGGTGGCGATCACGAAGGCGGCCTCGGTTTCGGGCACCGCCCGCGTCGGCGCGACCCTCACCGCCGCTCCGGGCAGCTACTCCCCCACCACGGTCGACCTGTCCTACCAGTGGCTGCGGGGCTCCACGCCGATCGCCGGCGCAACCGCCCGCTCCTACCGGCTGGCCCCCGCCGACCTCGACGCGATCGTGTCGGTGCGCATCACCGCCGCCGCGTCCGGCTGCCAGCCCGTCACCCAGCTCGTCACCGCCGGTCTCGGGCAGCAGGGCTCGATCAGCGCGAGCAAGCCGGTCGTGACGCTCAAGGGCAAGGCGGTGAAGAAGTCGAAGGTCAAGGTCGGCGCCACCCTCGGCGTCGCGCCCGGCACGGTCGCGGCCCCCGGCAGCACCATCAAGCGCACCTACCAGTGGTACGCCGGCAGCAAGAAGGTCAGCGGCAGCGCCGGCCGGAAGTCGACCCTGAAGGTCACCAAGAAGCTGCGCGGCAAGCAACTCAGCGTCCGGGTGACCTACACGGCCGCGGGCTACGTCGCCCGCACCGTGACCTCGGCCAAGACCACCAAGGTGCGGTGACCATGCCCCGCCTGAACCAACCGTCTTCTGTCCACCGCCCGTCCAGGAGTGCCGTCATGCCCCAGCCCGCCCGCCACCTCCCCCGCCTGGCAGCCGTGCTGGCAGCCGGGGCCCTGCTGACCGGCCTGGTGGGCATGCCGCCGGCCACCGCCGCCGACGCCGGGTACGTCAGCGACCCGGCCTCCTACGTCGACACCTTCACCGGTACCGGCTCCGGCGGCGCCGTGGTGGGCTCGATCAACAACTTCCCCGGCCCGGCCGCGCCGTTCGGCATGATGCAGTTCTCCCCGGCCAACGGCGACAACGGCACCGGCTACCGCGACGGCAACACCAAGCTGCAGGGCTTCGCCGTCAACTTCGCCTCCCAGGGCTGCACCGCCTTCGGCAACTTCCCGGTGCTTCCCACGACCATCGACCCCACGACCGGGACGCCGTGGACGAAGACCAGCACGATCGTCAGCGGCACCGAGACCGGCCAGGTCGGCTACCTGTCGATGGACACCAAGGACAACGCCGGCAACACCGTTGGCGCCGAGCTGACCGCCACCGACCGCACCGGCGTCGCCGTGTTCACCTTCCCGGAGGGCACCACCCCTGCGGTGGTGTTCCGGTCCGGGCGGATGAACAACAAGGACGCCATCAAGAGCTCGCTCAACGTCAACCCCAACAACGGGACGGTCACCGGCTGGGCGGTGAGCAAGGGCTTCTGCGGCGCCACCCCGGACAACCAGTACCGGGTCGCCTTCACCGCGAAGTTCGAGCAGCCGTTCACCGCCTACGGCGCCTGGGACGAGGGCGCGAGCTCGATCACGAACAAGGTCGTCGGCACCGACACCGGCGACGCCCAGTTCGCCGGCGTGCAGAAGGCGGGCGGCTACGTGCGGTTCGCCCCCGGGACCACCAAGGTCTACCTGAAGATCTCGATGTCCTTCGTGGGCAACGGCGACCTCGACCAGTGGATCGCCGCCGACGCCGGCGGCAAGCCCAGCGGCGGCGCCGCCCTGAACCTCGCGACCGAGGTCCCCACCCAGAACTACGCCGCTCCCGGCACGACGCCGTACCCGAGCTACCAGGCAGCCTTCGACGCCGTCCGGCAGGACACCTACGACCGCTGGAACGACGTGCTGGGCAGGATCAGGATCTCCGCGTCCGCGTCGACCCGCGACATCGGCACCTTCTACCACACCCTCTACCGGGTGTTCCTGCACCCGAACGTGCTCGATGACGTGGACGGCCGCTACCCCGGCTTCGAACCCTTCAACTACCTCGCCGCGGGAGCTTCCGGCAGTGACACGCCGGTCACCGTGCACCAGCTCGCCGAGTCGAACACCCAGTACGGCCTGGACCAGCGGCACGTCTACGCCAACCTGTCCGACTGGGACACCTACCGTTCCTGGGCACCGCTGGTGGGCCTGCTGGCCCCCGAGGAGGCCGGTGACATCGCCCAGAGCTACGTGCTGTTCGCCGACCAGTGGGGACGGTTCCCGCGCTGGTCCATCGCCAACCAGTCGACCGGCCAGATGTCGGGCGACAACGCGACCGCGCTGATCGCGCAGGTGCACGCGTTCGGTGCGACCGGGTTCGCGACCGAGCGTGCCCTGCACTGGATGTACGAGGTCGCGCTCGGACCGGACGCCGGCGTGGCCGCGACCGGGGTCGACAACCAGACCGGAAACAAGCGGAAGGCGACCCGTCCGGGCGCGAAGGACTACACCGAGCGCCGCTACGCCCCGCAGACCGAGGAGTTCCAGACCGACCACGCCGTGACCGGCGCCTCGGTCGCCCAGGAGTGGTCGATCGACGACTTCGCCGCCAGCCGGTTCGCCGCCGCCCTCGGCACGGACGCCGGTGACGACGTCGCCGACGCCTTCGCCGCCCGCTCCAACTACTGGGAGAACCACATCAACCCGCTGACCGGGTGCCTGTCGGCGCGTGACTACGCGGGCCGCTTCCCGGTCGGGACCAACTGCAACTCCACCCCGTCCGACTTCGGCTACCGGGGCAGCGTGACCGGCTACGGCCAGGTCGGCTTCGACGAGGCGACCTCCGA
>JAVHXR010000033.1:1302-13198 GCA_031119515.1 Propionicimonas sp. | reverse complement strand
TGGTCCCGCTGTACTGGTGCAGGTCGAGCCGGGCACAGTGACGGGCGTCGATCAGCGTCGGCTTGGTGTAGCTCATGAGCTTGGCGATCATCTCGTGCTCGGGCCACCAGCTATACGCGCAGGCGCCGGTCCAGGCGACTCGGGTCAGCTCCCCGGCGTCGACCAGCGCGTCGAGGTCAGCCTGGGTGAACCCTACCCATTGGGGTGCGGTCGGCAGCTGCGGTGGTGCCACAACGGTCTTCGTCACCGAGGTCACCGCCCAGGCGTCGTGTCCGCTGTGCGGATAGGTGAAGGTTCCGCCGTAGGTGATCTTGTCGCGGGCCACCGGGGCGCCGCCCGAGAGGGACAGGTTTCCGCCGGCGTGGATGCTCTCCACGAACTTTCCGGAGAGGCTGGTGCCGGTGACGTTGCCCTTGGCGTAGATGCTCCCGTCGATGGTGTTCCCTCCGGTGACGGTGACGTTGCCGCTCAGCGACACCAGGTCGCCGCGGATCTTGGTGCCGCTACCGATGGTGATGCTCTTCTCGGCGTAGACGTCCCCCTTGACCTCGCAACCGCCGGACCCGAAGACGGCTCCGGCGGGGAGATAGACCGAGCCCGCGATGGAGCCACCCGAGTTGCAGGTGAAGTCGCCAGAGCCACCGGTCTCGGGGATGACCCACACCGTTGCCGGCTCTGACGGGTCGACCGCCCTGATCTTCAGCGCGCTGAGGTCGAGCGGTGCCCGGGTCACCAGTGCGGGTTCCTTCTCGGGCACCTCCGGGATCCGGTAGACCGCCTCCACGGTGGTCTCGGCGTTCCCGTCAGCCTCTCCCGTCGAGGTGAAGGTCACCTCGGCGCCTGACTTCACGCAACTGGTGCGGTAGAGCGGGTCGTCGCTGGTCGAGGACGGCGCTGTCGCAGGACAGTCCCCGCCCCGCATGAATGCGGCCTTCATCGCGGAGAGTCCTGCGTCCGCGGCCTGTCTGGCCTGTGCCGACTCGCGCGTGCTGGCGAGGGTGCGGGTCGTGGTGGTGACCACGGCCGCCAGCGTCACCGCGAAGAGCGTGAGCACGATCATGATCACCAGGACGGAGACGAGGGTCGATCCGGACTGGTCGCGGCGCAGGCGACGGCTCAGCTTCACCAGCATGATGCAGGGCTCCCCTCTCCGACTGCCTGTGGGAGCGATGCCCCCTCGAGCGTTACCGCGGTACCGGCGTCCCCGATCCGGACCCTCAGGCCGTACAGCAGCCGGCTGCCGGAGCGGAGGAAGGGCAGGTTGCTGACCGACGCCTCGGTGAGCGTGCCGCTGACGCCCTTCGCCCCATTGGTCAGGTCCGCCCACCCGGCTGCCCGATAGCCGGCATAGTCCGCGGGGATGGTGATGGCACTGGTCGCCACCTTGTAGAACAGGGTCGCGCCCGCGAGCGACCAGGCCCTGCACTCCCAGGCTGTCCCGTCCCCGACGGCGACCCGCGCGCGCAGGGTACTTCCGGTGATGCTGAACGCACTGGAGTTGCGGATGCTCCCCTGAAGGGAGTTGACGGCGACCCCGACCGTCCCGGTGGCCGCATCGCGGGCCTTGGTGTCGGCGTGGGCGGACAGGCCGGAGGCGAACATGCTGACCAGCCCTGCCAGGACGAGGACGCTGATCACGATGTAGACGATCAACTCAGGCAAGGTGACTCCCGCCTCGTCGTCCCTGAGGCTCCGGAAGCGACTTCGGATGGTCATGCTGTTGCCACCAGGATCTCGGTTGCGAGGGCGACCAGCGGGCTCGTGCCCGCGGGTTCCGTCACCTTGACGGTGACCTTGACGGTCCCGGGCACCGCCGCCGGGCAGGATCCCACCGTGACGCCGGCCTTCAGCCCGGTGCCGGCCGGATCGTCGATGCCGGTCGCCGCCTTCGTGCGGACCGTCGCGCAGGAGGACTCGGCGTCGGTCGGGAACTCCGCCCGGATCTTCTCGAGGGTGGCTTCGGCGAAGGCGGTGGCGGCCACGGTCGACCTGTTCTCGACGCTGGCCTTCGCATTGCCGATGAGCAGCGGGAGTACCGCCATGGCCGTGAGGGCGAGCACGAACATGGCGATGACAATCTCGATCAGGCTGAAGCCGAGCTGCCCGCCTCGGAGAGGAGGTGCAGCGGCGTCAAGTTTCCTCGACATCGCGATCCCCGTCGGCTGGAGGATGGGACTGGTGCGCCCGGCCGAAGAGGCCGGGCGCACCAGCTAGTGCAACGGAAGTGCGGGCAGGCCTAGGTGCAGGACGGACCGGAGGTCTGCGCGACGCCGCCGTCGAGCGAGCTGCCGGTCACGGCCGTCGCGGTGACGCAGAAGTCGGCGATGTCGTCAGGCTCGGTGGGAGTCACCGAGTAGGTGTAGTCATCGGTGTCGCTCTTGGCCAGTTCGGTGGCGACGACGACGGTGGAGTCGGACGCCTTGCGGGCGATCTGGCTGGCGACGACGGTCGCGCCGTTGGCGGCAGCGGTCTTGAGCGAGTTGTCCTTGGCGCTCTGCTGGATGCCGCCGAACACCGGGATCGCGATCGCGACCAGGATGCCGAGGATCGCGACGACGACGATGAGCTCGATGAGAGAGAAGCCCTCGTCGCTGGAGCGACGCTTCTTCAGGGCCTCGAGGTAGCGGGTGATGGTTGCACGCATGGGGTGCCCTCCGTGAGAAGTACTGAAACCAATGGCCCTTCTGCACGAACGGCATGCCAAGCACGCCCTTCCGTGTAAACCCCCCTCAGAATTCCCCCCGGCCGAACCCACGGTTGTGGGCCCGATCAAACTGTGGCCCAATCCCGGTGGGCTGTCAACCTCCTAGTCAACGTTATTTACAGAACCGATACCAGGCTCACAGACGTGCACTCCGTGACTCGCGTTCGGCACATTCTTGTTGCTCGGGAATCGAGCACCGAGGGCGGGTCGGGACGGCTGGTGATGATCGGCGGGCCTGCCGAGGCCCGGGTTCTGAGCGTGAAGCCGGCCCTGGACTGGCCGAATGCCCTGCCGGAGTGCTCGGCGTGTTGAATTGACGCGGGCGCACGGATCGTCCACTACTACCGCAAATAGTTGGACATTCTGATTGGCGACGATGTTCTTTGTCCCTCGACCGGGGGACACCATTCTCCGAGCATTTTGTCCCCCGCGCGGGGGACATTATCCGGACTGATTCCGGTTGACCGGCCCGGACGGCGTCGTCAACCGGGTCCGGGGTGGTCGGCACGACGCCGCCGAGGGAGGTCGCTGTGGCGGGTGTGGCGGCGGAGCCGGGTGGGGAGCGGGCGCCTGTCGCGATGAGTTCCGGGCCGTCCGGAGGTGGCGCCGGCGCCCGCCCGGGCTGCGGCCCCGTGGGCTGTGCGCCGCCCCATGGCGCCGGAGCGGGACGGCTGGCGTCCCGCCCCGGCGGCGGGCTACTTGACCTTGACCTTGGTGGTGAAGGTCCGCGGGTTCGGGTTCGCCGAGCCCGAGTAGACCACCTTGATGGTGCCCTTGGACTTGAGCGACTTGGTCTTGACGACCGCGACGTAGGACGAGCCGGACCTGGTCACCTTGGCGCTGCCGAAGCTCTTCGAACCGACCTTGATGGTGACCGTCCCGCTCGGAGCGGCCGACCCGACCCCGGCGAGCTGGATCTTCAGGGTCGCCTTCTTGTTCTTCGCGACCCGGTTCGTCCCCTTCTTGCCCTTGGTGATGGTGACCTTGACCAGCGAGGCGTTCGCCTTGTTGACCGTCAGCGTGAGCTTTGCCGGCGCCGGTGCCACCACCGTCGACGAGTTCGGCAGGTAGCTCACCGCGAGGCTGTGTCGCCCGGCGGCGAGGGTCTTCGGCAGGGTCACGGTGGCCTTGCCGCCGACCAACGCGCCCGAACCGAGCAGGGTGCTTCCCTCGGTGACCCGGACGGTGCCGCCGGGCACCACGCCGGGAGCGGTCACGACCACGGCAACCCTGGCGGGCTGGTTGTAGGTGGTGGTCGCGGTGCTCGCCTTGAGACTGGCCAGGACGGGCTCGGGCTCGGGCTCGGGAGCGACGGTGAAGCCCACCCGGTAGGTCTGCAGCGTCGTGCCGTCCTGTGCGGTCACCTCCACCACGGCGGTGCCCGGAAGGGCGGCGGCCTGGGTGACCTCGACGGTCGCGTTCGGGTCGGCGCTGGTGGCCCCGACGACCGGGACGGCGGTGGTCCCCGCCGGCAGCTCGACCGCGTAGGCGGTGGTCGACGGCGCGAAGCCGGCGACCGCCGTCCCGTCCACCGTGAGGGTGGCGAGGGTGGCGTCGCTGGACGGCGTCGTCCCGCCACCGGCGTTCTCGCCGTTGACGATCAGGTTGCCCCACCTGTCGGTGGTGACGGTGGCCTCCATCGCCGCGAGCAGGTTGACCCGCTGCCAGCTGGCCTGCCCGTCCTTCGTCTTGTCGAGCGCGTAGCCCCCGGGCAGTGCGGTCGCTCGGATCACGAGCGCTCGTTGGGCGTCGGTCAGGTCCGGGAACGAGGTGCGCAGCAGGTCGGCGGCACCGTCCGGAACGGTCAGCGCGGTGTGCTCGTATCCGTCGAAGGCGACCGGGAACCCGTCGGTGTGGAGCGTGCCGTCGGTCGTGGTGTACTCGGCGTAGCTGAGCCGGTCGGTGTAGCCCTTCAGGGCGTCAGCGTCGGAGGCGAGCTTCGAGCCCTCCGCGGCGCACTCGACGAGGTCGGAGCTGTGGCCCAGCTCGACGCACTCCGCGCCCAGAACGGTGCGAAGCTCCGCGGTCGCCTGGGTGAGCAGCGCCCGGAAGCCGGCGTCGGACCACCGGTTCGCCACGCTGGCCTGGCCGATGATCCGGCCGGCCATGACGTCCATCGGGTAGTGGAAGCCCAGCAGCATCCTGTTGTTGCCGTACTCCGAGGCCCGGTACAGGAACTGGGGGGCGAACTCCGGCAGGATCGTCGCCATGGTCGTCCCTGCGGTGTAGCCGTGCAGGGTGTGCCCGGACGGGAACGAGCCCTGGGTGCACAGGCCGTTGTAGCCCGAGGTGCTGCCGTAGTTCGGGATGATCCAGCCGGTCGTCCCGGTGAAGGCGCCCCCGCTGCAGGTGCCGCCGGTGGTGAACCCGAGCCGGTTCATCGGTCGCTGGTAGCCGTAGGCGGCCTTGGCGGCGTTGTTCGCCGCCTCGTAGGAGGAGTTCTCGACATTGTCCAGCAGCCACTTCGTCTTCGGCAGCTGGCCGGTCTGGAGCGCGGTGCGGTAGATCGGGCCGAGGACGCTGCCGAGCGCGTCCGTCATCGCGATGTAGGAGGAGTTGTCGGCGTCGTAGACCGCCTGGGCACGCTTGTCGACCTTCGCCTGCTCGCTGCCCGCACCGCCGTTGTTGACGGTGCGCTCGACCCGGTCGTTGGCGGCGGCGAGGACGGCGCTGCCGTCGTTGGCCGGCCCGCTCGAGTTCGGGGCGACGATCGCCGGCGCGTCCTTGACGTCGTTGAAGCCGCTGAGCAGCTTGGTGAAGAAGTCGCTCGCGACCGTCCCGGACGGGTAGGTCGCTCCGGTCTCCGCCGGCGTGAACGGCTCGGGAATCGACTCGCTGGCAGCCGCGAGGCCGGGCAGCGCGAAGTAGACGTCGGAGCTTGTCGAGTTGACGTTGTGCAACTCGACGGAGACCACGTTCTCGCCGACCCGCAGCGGCTTGGGGGAGACCACGAAGGAGTCCGCCGCAGGATCGGTGAGGTTGTTCCCGCCGTAGCCGAGGTTCGCGGTCGGGACGTTGGTGCCGGGGTAGTCGGCGACCGCCGTCCCGTTGATGTAGACCGTGGCGGCGTCGTCGTGCACCACGGTGCCGTAGAGCGATCCGATCGAGTCCAGGCCGGCCTGGTCGAGCTCGAAGGTGGTCCGGAAGAAGTACGCCGGGACGGTCGGGGTGGTGGTGCCGTTCAGGTAGTACTTCAGGACGGTGGCGACCGGGAAGTTGGCGCCGATGTTCGGGGTGGCCGAGCCGCCCTTCGCGCCGAACGGTCCGGTCGCGGCCTTCCAGGTGCCGGGGAGGGTCGCGCCGACCTGGGTCCAGGCGGTTCGGTCGGCGGCGCCGTCGGCGGGGTCGACCGTCCCGTCCTCGAGGTACGACCAGGTGGCCGAGGCGGTGAGGAGGCTCGCGGTGTGCCCGGCGCTGCCGGCCCGCAGCGTCCAGTCGGCGAGCTGGAACTTGAGGTTGTTCGCGCTGGTCGAGCTGTTGGCGAGGTTCGCCGTCACGCGCAGCTGGTAGTAGCGGTAGGACGCGGGGGAGGCCGCCGGGAAGACGCTCCGCTGGCCGCGGGCCGAGAACGACTGGCTCGCGCGGGCGTCCACGACGGTCCAGGACGCATCGGCGGCGTTGGTCGCGGCGGTCTCGGAGTTGCTGCCGAGGACCGTCCAGTCCTTCGGGTCGCGTTCAGGGGCGTCGTTGCCGGAGGTCAGGGAGTAGGCGGTCACCTCGGCGGGGGTGGACAGGGTGTAGATCGCGTAGATCGGTGAGGCCGACGTGGGCTGGTTGCCGCTGCCCGCGTACCACTTGGTGGCCGGGTTGCGGTCCATCAGGGATTCGATGTGCTCGCTGCTGCTGGACGAGTTCGGGAAGTTGGTGGAGACCGAGGTCACCGACGCGTGGACGGCGTCCGAGTCGCCCCGGACGCTGGCGGGCGCGGCCTGCGCCACCGGGGCAGCGATGCCGGAGAGGGCACAGGCGACGACGATGGCGACGGCCGATCGGGGCCAGCGGTGACGGGCCGTCGGGCCGCCCGCTCCGGTAGGGATCTTCAACACCTGGACCTGCTCTCTGCATCGGGGGGCGAGCGGCCACTGCCGGTCCGCCCCACACCAATCTGACAACGCTGTCATACAGCGGCAGTACCCTAGCGGACGACCCGGGGGCGAGCAAGGATTCCCGGCGTTCGGGCGGGCTCTCGTGCGCGCCGGCCACCGGCTGCCAGCGCCGGCTACTCGAAGGGGCTGCTGAGTGCCGCAGGACCTGGCGGGATCGGATGGTGGTGCTCGGCCAGCCGGGTGAGCGCGGCCCGCTGGACGGAGTTGCGCCCGAAGCGTCGGTTGATCCGGTCGGTGGCCCGCTCCGCCTCGCGCCACCCGACCTCCGGTTCGCCGAGGATCGGCTGGAGTTGCGCCTCGTCGGCAGGGACGAGGCCGGCCATCCTGAGCCCGACCCTGCGGACCGGCCCGGCGTGCATCCTCGGGCGGTCGTAGAGCGTGAGTGCGGCGGCGTACAACTCGTGGGCGGTGTCGACCGGGCTGGGGAGGGTGAGTGAGCCCGAGATCGTCTTGAAGTCGGCGAACCGCACGCCGAGGGTCACCGTCCGCCCCATCAGGCCCGCCTTGCGGAGCCGCCGGGCGACGCTGGTCGCGACCCGCAGGATCTCCGCCTTCACCACCGCCGGGTCGTCGGTGTCGGCGTAGAACGTCTCCTGGTTGCCCACCCCGACCGCGGCGGCGTGCTGCAGGCTGACGTGGCTGGACGCCCGTCCCCACGCCAGATGGGCCAGCGCTCTGCCCTGGTGGGGGCCGAACGCCCGCTGCAGGACGTCGAGCGGGGTGTTCGCCAGGTCCTCGACGGTCATGATGCCGCGACGCTCGAGAGCGGCGGTCGTGGAGCCGCCGACGCCGTACAGCCTGCCGACCGGCAGCGGATGGAGGAACTCCACGATCCGGTCCGGCGCGACCTCGTGGAGGCCGTCCGGCTTGGCTGCACGGGAGGCCATCTTGGCGATCAGCCGGTTCGGCCCGATGCCGACCGAGCAGGGCAGTGACTCCTGCTCCCGCACCAGCCGCCGGATCCGCTGGCCGACCGCCTCGGCGGACCCCCACATCCGGATCGCTCCGGTGACGTCGAGATAGGCCTCGTCGATCGAGGCGACCTCGACGACGGCGACAACCGTCCGGAAGATCTCCATCACCTTGCGCGAGGCGTCCAGGTAGTCCCCGAAGTCGGGACGGATGCCGAGCCCGTTGGGGCACAGCCGCTTCGCCCGCGACGACGGCATCCCGCCCTCGACGCCCCACTCCTTGGCAAGCCGGTTGGCCGAGAGGACCACCCCGCGTCCGTCCCCGCCGACCCACATCGGCACCCGTGCCAGCGCGGGGTGCTTGCGGATCTCCACCGACGCGTAGAAGGAGTCCATGTCGACGTGCATGATGACGGGCATCGCCGACCTCCCGAACTATCGAACAGATGTTCGATATCAGGATGGCGGGGCGGGCTCACCCCGTCAAGCCGGGCGAGCGGGGCCCACCCGGTCCCGGCTCGAGCCTCGGCTGGGTGCAGGTTCGCGTCCGTGGTTCGCGGGGACGGTTCCGAGACCGGTTCGGAGGGACAGTCCCGTGCGGTTTCCCCGGGGCTCGGGTCCGTCCCCGGGAACCGGGTTGGGAACCGTCCCCGTGAAGCGGGTTGGGAACCGTCCCCGTGAACCGGGTTGGGAACCGTCCCCGTGAACCGGGTTGGGAACCGTCCCCGTGGACCAGGAGCGTCAGGGCTCGCGGCGGGACTGCTCCTCGAGCCCGACGAAGACGTCCTCCAGGGTCGCGCCGGGGCCGAACGAGTCGCGTAGCTCGGTCGGCGTCCCGAGCGCGATCAGCGTGCCGGCGTTGATGAAGGCGAGCCGGTTGCAGTGCGTCGCCTCGTCCATGTAGTGAGTGGTGACGAACAGCGTGATGCCCTGCTCGGCCAGTTCGTAGAGCAGGTCCCAGAACCGCCGCCGCGCGACCGGGTCGACCCCGGACGTCGGCTCGTCCAGGAAGAGCAGCTCGGGGGAGTGGATCGTCGCCGTGCCCAGCGCGAGCCGCTGCCGCCAGCCCACCGAGAGGTTACGGGTGAGCTCGTCCTCGCGTCCCTCCAGGCCGGCCATCCGCAGGATCCACGCGCGCCGCTGCTCGAAGACCTCCCGCTCGAGGCCGTGGATGGAGGCGTAGAACCGGAGGTTCTCGGCCACCGTCAGATCCTCGAAGAGGGAGAACTTCTGCGACATGTAGCCGATCCGCGACCGCACCCGCTCGGGGTGGGCGGTGACCTCCTCGCCCAGCACCCAGGCATGGCCGGCGGTGGGCGCCACGCTCCCGGTCAGCATCCGGATCGTCGTGGTCTTGCCCGACCCGTTCGGCCCGAGGAAGCCGAACACCTGGCCGCGCGGCACGTCGACGTCGATCCCGCCGACGGCGGTGAAGTCGCCGAACGTCTTCACCAGCCCGCGGACGCAGACCGCGGCGTCGGGGACGGGGCTCTCGGCGCGGCCGTGGCGGCCGCGGGATTCGGCGGGGTGTCGTCGAGCCATGGCTACTCCGTGATCCGCCGGCGGGTGGCCAGCACCGCCGAGCCGAAGATGACGACCGCGAACCCGGCCAGGGCGAGCAGCGGGAGGGCCAGGTCCGCCAGCCCGCTGCCCTTGATGAAGGACGCCCGCAGGACGTCGAGGGCGTACCGGAGCGGGATCAGGTAGGTCAGCGGCTGGATCACCGCCGGCATCGAGGCGATCGGGAAGATGAAGCCCGACAGCACGATCATCGGCAGCATCAGGAACAGCGTGGTCTGGATCGCCTGGGCGCGGGTGCGGGCCATCAGCGAGACCAGCAGGCCCTGCCCGATGCACACCAGCAGGAAGAGCCCCAGCCCCAGCCCGACCACCCAGACGTCGCCGTAGAACGGCACCCGGAACCACAGCATGCCGACCGCCGCGATGATCGTCATCTGGGCGATCGCGAGCACCGCGTACGGCGTCACCTTCCCGATGATGTACTCCGGCGGCCGGATCGGGGTGACGAAGAGCTGTTCCAGCGTCCCCGACTCCCGTTCCTTGACCACCGCCTGCGACATGATCGCCGACAGCGAGATCAGCAGGATCGCTGCGATCAGCCCGGGGATCATCGAGTTGATCGGGTCGAGGGTCGGGTTGAACACCACCCGCACCCGCGCGTCGATGCCCGGGCCCACGGTGGACACCCCGAGCCTGGCCGGCCGGTCGAGGTTCTCCCGCGCGACGATCTGGGTGGCATAGCCGCTGGCCACCGACGAGACCTGCGAGTCGGAGCCGTCCACGACGATCCCGATGTCGGCGACCTGGCCGCTGAGCAGCCGGTCCTGGGTGCCCTCGGGGATGACGACCCCCACCTTGACGACGCCGGTGTCCAGGAGCGGCTGGAGCGCGGTCTCGCTGGTCGGGTTCTCCACGATCGTGAAGTAGCCGGAGCCGCGGAACGCGTCCACCAACTCACGCGAGGTCGCCGTCCGGTCGAGATCGACGACGGCGGTGGCGAGGTTGCGGACGTCGGCGGCGACCACGTAGCCGAACAGGATCAGCTGGACGATCGGCATGATCATCAGCAGCCGCAGCAGCAGCGGGTCGCGCCGCAACTGGGTGAACTCCTTCCAGATCAGCGTCCGGATCCGTCGGCCGCTCATCGGGACCTCCTGGAGTAGAGGACGGACGCCGCCGCCAGCGCGAGGGCGGCGTAGGCCGCGAGCGCGGCGAACTGCGGCCACAACTCGTCCCAGCCGGAGCCCTTCAGGAACACCCCGCGGGAGATCGCCACCATGTAGCGGGCCGGGAACAGTGCCGAGATCCACTGCAGGACCGCCGGGATCTGGTCGAGCGGGAAGACGAACCCGGAGAGCAGGAAGGTGGGCAGGAAGGCGAGCAGCAGGGAGGCGATGTTGGCCACCTCCATGCTCGGCGCCACCGCCGAGATCACCAGGCCCATCCCGAGGCAGCAGAACACGAACAGGGCCGCGCCCGCCCCCAGCACGGCCAGGTCGCCACGCAGCGGCACCCCGAACAGCCAGACCGCGAGCACCACGATCGCCGCCACGTCCACGAAGGCCAGCCCGGTCCAGGGCAGCAGCTTGCCGAGCATCAACTCGATCCGGCGCAGCGGGCTGACCGCGAGTTGCTCGGCGGTGCCGAGGTCGCGCTCGCGCACCAGCGACACCGCGGTCTGCTGGACGGTGACGATCGCGATGATGACCACCATCAGTCCGGGGATCAGGAAGATCGCCGAGCGCCGCTCGGGGTTGTACCAGGTCCGCAGCCGCGGCTCGAGCCCGCCGAGGCCGCTCACGCTCGCTCCCTGGCGGTCGGCCCACGCCAGCGCGACCTCCTGCCCGGCGGCCAGGTTGAGCCCGGTGGTGTAGGCCTGCGCGACCTTGGCCGAGGTCGGCTCGCTGCCGTCGATCAGGACGGCGACCTCGCCCTCCGCTCCGCTGGCGAGCTGCCGTCCGAACCCGGCCGGCACGATCACCCCGACCTGGGCGCGGTTGGCCTGGAAGGCATCGATCACGCCGGCCTGGGTGTCGGAGTAGCCGACCACCTCGAACAGCGTCGAGCCGCTGTACTGGCGCAGGTACTCCCGGCTGGCGGGGGTGTGGTCGTTGTCGACGAGGATCGTCGGCAGGTGGGTGACGTCGAAGCTGATCGCGTAGGCGAACACCAGCAGCTGGAACACGGGCATCAGCAGGACGATGCCGATCGCCCTCGGGTCGCGGAACAGGTGGCGGAACTCCTTGACCACCACCGCGCCGATCCGGTCCAGCGAACCGCTCACGGCCGCACCTCCTCGGCGAAGTAGCTGAAGACCGACTCCATGTCCATCCGGATCTCCCGTGCCGCGGCGTCGACGCCTGCCCGTGCGAGCGCGGCATCGAGGACTGCGGCCCCGCCCCCGGCTCGGCCCGGGACAGGGGGTGGTTGCCCCTCCTGCTCCATCAGCACCCGGACGACGTCGCCGAGCAGGTGGACGGAGACCACCCCGGGCAGGCCCTGGACCGCGGCGAGCGCTGCGCGCGGGTCGGTCGCCGCGACCTCGAGGAGAGTACCGGGGACGGCCGCCTTGAGCTCGTCCGGGGTGCCGGTGCGGGTGATCCGGCCGGCATCCATGAAGGCGATGTGCGAGCAGCGTTCGGCCTCGTCCATGT
>JAVHXR010000033.1:382-1292 GCA_031119515.1 Propionicimonas sp. | reverse complement strand
TGTAGGGGGTGGCGACCAGCACCGTCCTGCCCTCGGCGTGGATGCCGGCGAGGATCCGCCAGAACTCCCGGCGCGAGACCGGGTCGACACCGGTTGTCGGCTCGTCCAGGAGCAGCAGGTCGGGGTCGTGCACCAGGGTGCTCGCGAGCATGAGCTTCTGCTTCATTCCGCCGGAGAGGTGGCGGGCCTGGCGGTGGGTGAACGGGGCCATCCCCATGCTCTCCAGGAGCTCGCCGGAGCGGCGGCGGCGCTCCGCCTTCGGGACGCCGCGCACCCTGGCGAAGAACTCGAGGTTCTCCGCCACGGTGAGGTCCGGGTACATCGAGAACTTCTGCGACATGTACCCGATCCGCGGTGTCAGCCGGTCGGCAGCGGTGGTGACCGAGTGGCCGAACACCTCGGCGTCGCCGGCGTCGGGCAGCAGGACCGTCGCGAGCATCCGGATCAGGGTCGACTTGCCGGCACCGTCCGGGCCGAGCAGGCCGAACACGGCCCCCGCTGCGACGGTGAGGTCGACCCCGGCGACGGCCTCCACCTGCCCGAACTGCTTGGTGAGGCCCTGCAGCCGGAGCCCGGGCCCGGGCTCAGGGACGGTCATCGCTCACCCGAAGCTCACGTCGGCCGGCATCCCGGCGCGGATCGCGGTGGGGTCGTCGACCTGCACCCTGACCTCGAACACGAGGGTGGTGCGCTGGTCCTCGGTCTGCACGGTGTTCGGGGTGAACTCCGCGCTGGAGGCGATGAAGCTGACCGATCCGGTGGTGACCTGGTCGGAGCCGTCGGTGGCGATCGTGGCCTGCTGGCCGACGCTCACCTCGCCGATCCGGCCCTCCGGGACGAACACCCGGACGAACACGTCGGACGGGTCGGTGAGGGTGAGCAGGGCGCGGCCGGGTGCGGTGTTCTGTCC
>JAVHXR010000033.1:0-372 GCA_031119515.1 Propionicimonas sp. | reverse complement strand
TGGTGACGCTGACGACGACGCCATCGCGGGGGGCGGTGACGGTCGCGAAGCCGAGTTGCAGCCTGGCGAGCTCGACGGCGGCCTCCGCCTGCGCCTTGCGGGCCTTCGCCGCGGTCACGTCGGCCTTGGTGGCGTCGTCGTCGTCCTGGGCGTTCTTCACCGCCGCGTCGGCCGCCTTGACGCCCTGCTCGGCCTGGTCGACCTGGAGTTCGAGGGCGCTGGCGTCGATCAGGACGAGCTGGTCGCCGGACCTGACGGTGTCGCCCTCGGCGACCGTGACCTCGTCGACCCGGCCGGAGAGCGCCGGTGACACCTGGGACTCGCGGGATTCGGCGGTGCCGCTGGCCCGCAGGGTCGTGTCGGCCTCGGCCG
>JAVHXR010000407.1 GCA_031119515.1 Propionicimonas sp. | reverse complement strand
CACCGGGGTGTCGACGGCGGCGTCCACGACGGTCGCGAGCGGGCTGGTGCCGCCGGACTCGTTCCCGCCGACGGTGATGCCGAGCCGGACATCGTCCAGGCTGTGGGCGATCGAGCCGACCTTCACCCAGTTCGAGCCGCCGTCGCTGGAGATCGAGCCCGTGATCCTGCCGTCGGCCCTGGACAGCCGCAGCCGCACGCTGGTGGCGGAGCTCTGCACGTAGTCGTCGGTCAGGACGACGCCCTTCGCCTCGGCGATGAACTCGGTCGCCTGGTGGCCCTGGGAGGACTGGTAGTGGCGCACCACCTGCACGTAGTTGTCGTCGTCGCCGTAGAGCACCACGCCGGCCTGCTGGTAGTTGGCGGTCGGAGCGAACGTGAGGCCCAGTTCGACCGCTGACCAGTTGTCGGGGAGGTCGCGGAAAAGGGTGTTGCGCGAGTTGTTGAGGCCCTTCCACAGGTCACCCTCGCCGGCAGGGACCTTCAGGCCCGCCTCGCTGAAGGTGATCCCGGCGGTGCCGGCCTGCTCGGTGTTGCGCACCGCACCCGCGGCTGTGGTGGCCAGGAAGTCCCAGCCGTCGGCCACCAAGGCGGAACGGCTGGCGTAGTCGAGGGCGATCGCGTCGGTCTGGACCTCGGGGCTGGCGGTGACCGTCGGGGTCGGCGTCGGAGTGGGGGTCGGCTTCCGCTTGTCCGGCACGAACACCACGTCCACCCAGTACTGGGTGTAGGAGCGGCTGGAGGTCGGGAACTTCACCTTCGAGTTGTACCGGTAGACGCCGGTCTTCTTGGCCGTCGTCGACAGCCCGGACGCCGAGGTCTTGCTGCGGTAGTCACGGGTGACCACGTAGCCGCCGTTGCGGGGCACGTGGTAGGAGACCACGTAGGTGGTGCCGGCCTTGAGGGTGACCGGGGTCTTGAAACTCGCGGTCTGCCAGCCGGAGCGGCCCTCCCGGGTGAACGTCACGGTGGCGAGCTTCTTGCCGCTGGACGACCAGAGCGTGCCGGTGTGCTTGCCCTTCATCTTGGTCGTCTTGTAGAACCGGACGCCGGTCGCCTTGCCGGTGGCGGTGGCGGTGAACCTGGTCCCGAGTTCGACCGCGGCGTGGCTCTTCTGCACCGACGAGCGTGAGGGCTTGGCCGAACCCCACAGGGACGTGGAGGCGGCGTTCGCCTCAGGGCTCGCCCACAGCGCAAGCCCTGCGATGGCGAACAGCAGGGCAAGGAGGGCAGCGAGAGGGCGGGTGACTGGTCTGGCAATGGCCCGGCGCGGTCGTGGCATGGGGGTTCCTGGGGGGTCGTCGGTCTATTGAACTGTGTTCCCCCGTTCACCCCGTCCGAGGCCCGCGCGGCCCCACACCACGCGTCCCGATACTCTTCTGGGGCCTTCGACCGGCCTCCGAGGAAGCCGGGCATACAGGTATTGAACCGGATGCCGAAGCTGAACGCAACCTGTGAACTCGCACCGACTATCCTCAGAATTCCCCAATCAAGGATGTATCGGCCAGGCTCGTCCGCGCCGGCGGGTCCGCCCGACAGGCCGGCGTCGCCGGGCAACTGGCCGGGGCGGCGGGCCCGGATCGTCCGAATCGAGCGTGATCACGGCGCGGTGAGCGCCGTTCCGGAGCATCCTGCGGGCGCCGCCCGGGGGCGGCGGCGTCCCACAACACCCGGTGGGCGCAACAATGCGTATTCCCCGTTCTGCCCGCCATGTGGGCCTCCCCCTTGCCTTCTCGAGCCGGGGCTGGTGATAATCGATCCGTCCTTGACGACCGGGGGGATCCGTCGGGATGCGGCTTTCGGGGGGAATGCCGCGGATAGGTCAGAGCCGGGGGGATCATGACCACCATCAGTGCGTACTTCGATGCGCTCGCAATTGATCAAGCAGCCACACACTCCAAGCGTCGGCACTGGCTCGTGTCGCCGCGGGCGCAGCGCGCCGTCCTGTTCGGCGTCGACCTGGCCGTGCTCCTGCTCACAGCGGCGCTCGCCCTGCTCGGACGTGGCCTGCTTCCGTTCACCTACGTCGAGCTCAGCGGGACCGTCGCCCTGGCGACCGTCCTCGTCGGGCTGACCTGGCTGGGCAGCCTGGTCGTCTTCGGGGCCTACTCGGTGCGGCACCTGCGCGCCGGGGCGACCGAGTACAAGCGCGTCATCATCGCCACCTTCGCGGCCGCGGGGATCGTCGGGATCACCTGCTTCCTGCTGACCTACGACTACCCGCGCGGCCTGTTCGTGCTGTGGTTCGGCATCGGCCTGGCCGGCCTGGTGACCAGCCGGTTCGCCCGCCGCCGGGTGATGCACGGCTTCCACCGCCGCGGCCTGCTGCAGACCCCGGTGCTGGTCGCCGGAGCCGACCACCACGTCGACGCGATCGCCGGGGTGCTGCGCCGCGAGCAGTGGCTGGGCTACAAGGTCATCGGCGCCGTCACCCGCGAGCGCCTGACCGAGACCGCCACCGGCCTGCCGGTGCTCGGCGGCCTGGAGCAGGTGGTGGACGTGATCGCCGACCGCGGGATCGACACCGTGATCTTCGCCGAGGGCTCCTTCGCCACTCCGGCCGACTTCCGGCGGCTCGCCTGGAAGCTGGAGGAGCAGGACGTCCAGATGATCGTGGTGCCGACGCTGACCGACGTCGGTTCGCACCGCCTCGACGTCCGCCCGCTGGCGGGCCTCCCGCTGGTGGACGTGGACCGGCCGCAGGCGATCGACGCCGGCCGCTGGATCAAGCGGGCGTTCGACCTCGCGGGTGCCACCTTCCTGCTCCTGCTGGCCTCGCCATTCCTGCTCGCCACCGCGATCGCGATCAAGCTCGAGGACGGCGGTCCGGTGATCTTCCGCCAGAAGCGGGTCGGCCTGAAGGGCGAGGAGTTCGACATGCTGAAGTTCCGCAGCATGTGCGTGGACGCCGAGGCCAGGCTGGCCGCCCTGCAGGCGCAGAACGAGGGCGCGGGGGTGCTGTTCAAGATGGCCAACGACCCGCGCATCACGAGGGTGGGCAAGTTCATCCGGCGGTTCTCCGTCGACGAGCTGCCCCAGCTCTGGAACGCCTTCCGCGGCGACATGAGCCTGGTCGGCCCGCGTCCCGCGCTGCCCCGCGAGGTGGAGCAGTACGACTCCGACACCATGCGGCGGCTCGACGTCCGCCCCGGCCTGACCGGCCTGTGGCAGGTCTCGGGACGGTCGAACCTGTCCTGGGACGACACCGTCCGCCTCGACCTCTACTACGTCGACAACTGGTCGATGGTGCAGGACC
>JAVHXR010000406.1:2143-3259 GCA_031119515.1 Propionicimonas sp. | reverse complement strand
GGCGTGCGCCGGGATGACGGTGTGGCGGGTGTGGGTTGTCATCCCGGGCTTGCCCCGGGATCTCAGGCCGGTGGGCTCGGGGTTGTCATCCCGGGCTTGTCCCGGGCTCTCTGTGTTGGTGGGTGTCGGCCCGTTGGGATCCCGGCGTGCGCCGGGATGACGGTGTGGCGGGCGTGGTTTGTCGTCCCGGGCTTGGCCCGGGATCTCTGGCTGGCGGGTGTCGGCCCGTTGAGATCCCGGCGTGCGCCGGGATGACGGTGTGGCGGGTGTGGGTTGTCGTCCCGGGCTTGGCCCGGGATCTCAGGCCTCCCCGGGCGGCTCCCACATTCGCTCGACCAGCTCGCGCAGCACCGCGGGGTCGGCGTCCGACAGCCGCTTGAGGTAGATGCAGCTCTTGCCCGTGGTGTGCGGTCCGAGCCGGGCGAGGACGTCAGACAGCCGGCCGGCGTCCCCGTACAGCACCAGCGCGGTCGAGCGGGGCGAGAAGCCCATCCGGAAGGCGTCACCCTCGCGCCCGGACGCGTACCGGTAGTGGTAGTTCCCGAAGCCGACCATGGTGGGGCCCCACATCACGGCCGGTTCCCCGGACACCTGCGACATCAGCGCGAGCAGGGCGCGGCCGTCCTCGCGCTGGCCTGCCTTCGGTAGCCCATCGAGGTACGCCGCCGGGTCCACGGGGGTCGGCTGGGTCTTGTTGGCCATGGACCGACCTTGTCACGGCGCCGGTCGGGTGTCACTAGACTTCGGCCAGGAGGCGATGTGGAACTGGATCAGGTGTTGCTGCTTGGTTCGGTAGTGCTGCTCGCTTCCATCCTCGCCACCCGCCTCGGCGCCAGGTTCGGGCTGCCGTCCCTGCTGCTCTTCCTCGGTCTCGGCGTGCTGGTCGGCGAACTCGGCCTGCACCTTGAGGACGCCGACCTCGCACACTCCCTCGGCTTCGCGGCACTCGTGCTGATCCTGGCCGAAGGCGGCTTCACCACGAAGTGGCAGGAGATCAAGGGCGCGCTGCCGATGGCGATCCTGCTGGCCACCGTCGGGGTCGGGATCTCGGTGGCAGCCGTGGCAGCATTCGCACACTTCGTCCTGGGTGTCGATGTCGCCAGCGCGATCCTGCTC
>JAVHXR010000406.1:0-2133 GCA_031119515.1 Propionicimonas sp. | reverse complement strand
GGCGCGGCTGGACACGACCCGTGCGCTGTCGACGCTGCCACCCCGGGTGCGCGCGGTCATCGAGGCCGAGTCGGGCTTCAACGACGCCCCGATCGTGCTCCTCGTCGCGACCGCCACGGCGCTGTCGCTCGGTCAGGGAGCGGAATCGTCGCCGCTGATGATCACCGGCCTGATCGTCCTCGAACTGGCGGGCGGAGCCGCCGTGGGGGTCGCGGTCGGCTGGATCGGGATCCGGCTGCTGAGGGCGATCAAGCTGCCGGCCTCCGGCCTGTACGTGCTGGCGGCGATGGGCTGGGCGGTGCTCGCCTACGGCCTGGCGGCGTTCCTGCACCTGTCGGGCTTCGCCGCCGTGTACGTCGCCGCGGTGATCCTCGGCAACGGGGAGTTGCCGCACCGGCACGCCACCAGGTCTTTCGCCGAGGGCGTCGGCTGGATCGCCCAGATCGGCCTGTTCGTCATGCTCGGGATGCTCGCCGACCCGACCACGATCACGGTGCCCGAGGTGGTCGCCGGCGTGCTGGTGGGCGCCTTCCTGACGTTCGTTGCCCGGCCGCTGGCGGTGGTGGCGTGCGTCGCCTGGTTCAAGGTGCCCTGGCGGGAACAGGCGTTCATCTCGTGGGCCGGCCTGCGCGGGGCGGTCCCGATCATCATGGCGACGGTGCCGCTGGCGGCGGGGGCGCCGGCAGCCCACGAACTGTTCAACCTCGTGTTCGCCTTCGTCGTGGTGTTCACCCTCGTCCAGTCTCCGACACTGCCGTGGGTGGCGCGGGTGCTCGGGGTGTCCACCGGCGAGAACGCCACCGACGTCGACATCGAGTTCGCGCCGCTGGACACCATCAAGGCCGACATGATGCAGGTGCACGTGCCGGAGGGTTCACGGCTGCACGGCGTCAGCGTCCGTGAACTGCGGCTGCCGCGGAACTCCGTGGTGTCGTTGATCGTCCGCCAGGATGAGCCGTTCACCCCGAAGCCGGACGACCTGATCAAGGTCGGGGACGACCTGCTGGTGGTCACCCAGGGCGCGGATCGCCGCAAGGTCGAACGCCGGTTCATCTCGATCTCCCGCGGCGGCCGGCTGGCCCGCTGGACCGACGACTGACCGCTGTCAGCTGTGGGTCGGCGAGGGGGTCGGCGTCGGCGTGGGGACCTTCGTCCCTGACGGCAGGCACACCGGGCCTTCGACCGGGACGCTGGTGACCTTCGGGTTGGTGACCCGGACGGAGTTCGTGCCCAGCAGCACGTCGACGACGTGGTCGGCCCGACCGTCGCCACGCGCGGTGGCGTCCTTGAAGAAGCCGAGCAGCAACTGCACCTCGGGATCGTTCTCGGAGTTGCCGACGATGATCGTCTTCTCCAGCCGTTCCTCGGTGTTGTTGACCTTGATGACCTTGAAGTCGTAGGCCCGCAGGAAGGTGGCGGTGTTCTTCGCGAGCCCGCCCTTGGTGCCGCCGTTGAGCACCCTCACCTGGACGAACTCGGGGGTGAGCTTGTCGCCGACGTCGACCGGGACGCACGGGGTGAGCGGACGCTCGGGGCGTGGGGCGGTCGCGTGTTCGTACCCCCAGGCGGCGCCGTAGCCGAGGAATCCGAGCAGCAACAGCAGTGTCACCGGGGTCTTCGCCACCCGGATGATCCGCCTCACAACCTGCACGCGCAACTCCTCGAAACCGCTGGACTACCCGACCAGACTACTTGAGTTCGAGAATCCGGGCGTGCATGGTCTGGCGCTGCTGCAGCGCCGCCCGCAGTGCCCGGTGCAGTCCGTCCTCCAGATAGAGCTCGCCCTGCCAGGACACAACGTGGGCGAACAGGTCGCCGTAGAAGGTCGAGTCGTCCTCCAGTAACTGCTCGAGATCCAGCGTCCGTTTCGTGGTGACGAGTTCGTCCAGCCGCACCTGCTGGGGTGCGATCACCGCCCACTGCTTCTGCGCGTACCCGTGGTCGGGGTACGGCCGGGATTCGCCGACGCGCCTGAAGATCACACGCCCAGTCTAGGCAGCCGTTCCACCGGCGTCGGGGGTCCGGTTGCCTCATCGGGGTGTCGGGACGGCGCCCGTCCGCTGCGCCGAAGCCGCCTGCGGGGCGATTGGCGTGGGATTCTGCCTGCGGGAGGCAGGATCCACCGGTTTGTGC
>JAVHXR010000405.1 GCA_031119515.1 Propionicimonas sp. | reverse complement strand
CCCGGCGGCCGAGCAGCGGCTGCGGGAGGCCGAGGCGGGCCTGGCGGAGGCCTCCGCCGGGCTTGCCGCGCTGACCGGCGACGCCGATGCCGCCGGTGCCACGGTGGCGCGGCTGGCCGCGGACCTCGACTCGGCTCGCGCGCAGCTGACCGCGATCGAGGCTGCCGTCAGCCGGGCGAAGGGCGACGAGCAGCGCGCCCTCGAACGGGTCGAGCAGGCCCGGCAGGCGCTGTCGCGGCTGTCCTGAGGGCTCAGCCCAGGCTGGCGGCGGCCACCAGCTCCCGGGTGTAGGCGTGCGAGGGGTCGCCCAGCACCTGCCCGGTCGGCCCCTGTTCGAGGATGTGGCCGTCCTTCAACACCGCCACCCGGTGCGCGATCGCGCCGGCGAGCGCGAGGTCGTGGGTGATGAAGAGCATCGCCAGCCGCCGCTCGGCCTGGATGCCCCGCAACAGCTCCACGATGTCGGCCTGGACGGACGCGTCCAGCGAGCTGGTCACCTCGTCGCAGACCAGCAGGTCGGGCGACGACACCAGGGCGCGGGCGAGGGCGGCCCGCTGGCGTTGGCCACCGCTCAGCTGCTGCGGCATCGCGTCGGCGTGGTCGGGACGGAGCCCGACGTCGGTGAGCGCGCGGCGCGCCCGCTCCAGGGCGTCGCGCCGACCCAGGCCGGCGAGCTCGCGCGCGGCGATCGCGACCGAGCCGCCCACCCGTCGCCGCGGGTTGAGCGACCCCCACGGGTTCTGGAAGACGTACTGGATCGCCCGGCGCTGGGCCGGAGCCCGCCGCTCCACCTCGGGGGCCAGCGGGTCGCCGAGGAACTGCAGCCGGCCGTCGTGGGACGGGTGCAGGCCCGCTATCGCACGCGCCGTCGTGGTCTTCCCGCTGCCCGACTCCCCCACCAGCGCCAGGCACTCCCCCGGCGAGACCTGCAGGTCGATGTCGTGGGTGACAACGGTGTCGCCGTAGCGGGCCGACAGCCCGGTGACGGTCAACAGGTGCCGGTCGGCGTCCACTCCCGATCCGCTCGGCATCCCCGCCGGCCGCCACGCCGCCAGCAGCCGGCGGGTGTAGGGATGCCTGGCGCCCGTCAGCAGCTCCTGCGGGGTACCGGTCTCCACGATCCCGCCCTCGTGCATCACCACCAGGCGCTGGGCCAGCCCGAACAGCAGCGGGAGGTCGTGGCTGATGAACACCACCGCCGTCCCGCGTTCCCCGGCGAGGGTGGCCACGAGATCGCGGATCCTGCCCTTGGTGGTGACGTCCAGCCCGGTGGTCGGCTCGTCCAGCACGACCACGTCGGGGTCGAGGGAGAACGCGATCGCGATCGCCGCCCGCTGCTGCTGGCCGCCGCTGAGCTCGTGCGGATACCGGGTAGCGAAGCCGGGCGGCAGCCCCACGGTGGCCAGCGACGCCTCGCAGCGGGCGAGGCTGCCCGCCACCCCGTGGGCGCGCGCCACCTCCGTCATGGTCTCGGCCAGCCGCAGGTGCGGTGGCAGCGCCCCGCCCGGGTCCTGTGGCACGTAGGCGATCGAGCGGCCCCGCAGGCCGAGCAGCACCCGCGGCAGCACGCCACCAGCCCCGGCGACCACCTGTCCGCCGACCTCCACCCGTCCCGAACGCAGCCGCAGCCCGGGAGCGAGGTGGCCCAGCAGGGCCAGGCCGAGGGTTGTCTTGCCGCTGCCGGTCTCGCCGGCGACGCCGACGACCTCCCCGGGCGCGAGGGCGAGGTCGACGCCGTCGAGCAGGTCGGGCCCGTCCGCGCCAACCCCGATCCGCAGCCCTGTGACCCGTGCCGCGGTCATCGTGCCGACCTCGCGGCCAGGGCACGACCGACGGCGTCGCGGAGCAGGTTCATCCCCAGCAGGAAGACCGCCAGCGCGAGCACCGGTGCCACCACCGCCAGCGGTTGCAGCGAGATCCCGCCCTGGTTCTCGTGGATCATCGACCCCCAGTCCACCTCGCCGCTGCTGAAGCCGAGGTAGCTGAGGGAGGCGAGGGCAACGAAGCAGATCGACAACCGGACGCCGAACTCGACCAGCACCACTCCTGCGACGTTGGGCAGCACCTCGCGCACCACGAGGGAGGCGTGCCCCATCCCCAGCGCGCGGGCCGCCCGGTAGTAGTCCTCGGTCACCACCCGCTGGGTGGCCGCGTAGGCCACCCGCGCGGTGTAGGCGACCTGGGCCAGCGCCACCGCCGCGGTCAGCGCGATCGCGCCGGCACCGAAGGACGCCACCACGAGCAGCACGAGCAGCAGCTGGGGGATGACCATCACGGAGTCGTTGAAGAACAGCAGGCCCGCCGCGGCCGGCCCCCTCAGGATGCCGAGCAGGATACCGAGCACCACCCCGGCGGTGACCCCCGCGACAGCGGCGACGAGGCCCTGGAGCAGGAACAGCCGGCCACCGACAAGGAGCCGGCTCAGCACGTCCCGGCCGAGCACGTCGGTTCCCAGCGGGAAACCGGGGGCCGGGTCGGCGAACACCCTGCCGACGAACGCCTGGGGGTCGTGCGGCGCGAGCGCGGGACCGGCGAGGGCGAGCACCACGACCAGCGCGACACCGGCCCCTCCCACCCAGCAGCGCGGGTCGCGCACCAGCCGGGCCAGGATCGAGGTGGTCGCCCGGCTGTGCCGGGCGTGCGTGGCGGGAGCGGTGAGGGTCATGCCGTGGACCTCCGCAGCTTCGGGTTGGTGAGGATGCCGACCAGGTCGGCCACGACGAAGGTCACGAGCAGGACGGTCGCGATCCCCATCGCGATCACCTGCACGACGACGATGTCGCGGGCGGCGACGGCGTTGACGAGTTCCGATCCGATCCCGGGGAAGGCGAACACCGTCTCGATCGCGACGACGCCCCCGAGCAGGTAGTTGACGGTCACCCCGCCGACCTGCGCGACCGGGCCCCACGTGTTGGGCAGGGCGTACCGGGTGAGGACGCGGCCGTCCCCGATGCCGCTCAGCCGGGCCCAGCGGACGTAGTCCCCGGCGAGTTCGTCGCGCAGCAGCGCCTTGGTCGACTCCACCAGGTGCGGAAGCGCGATCAGCACCATGGTGAGGACCGGGAGCACCAGCAGCCGGGGCTGCTGCCAGGCCGCCAGCCGGGGGTCGAGCGGCGAGGTCGGCGGGAACAGCGCGAGCCAGCCACCGCCGAGGAGCACCACCGCGACGATGCCCACGACGAACTCCGGCAGCGCGAGGATCGACTGCATCGCAGCGGAGACGCCGTGGTCGAGCCACCCGCCGGACCGGCGGGCGGCGAGCAGGGCCAGCCCGATCC
>JAVHXR010000032.1:2642-13300 GCA_031119515.1 Propionicimonas sp. | reverse complement strand
GGTAGGCATGGCTGCCGTCCGGGCTGAGGTCGAAGGTGTCGCCGGTGCGGGAGTCGAGGACCTGGGACCCGGGCAGATGGCGCCCGGTCGAGAGCTCGACGAAGTCCAGCTGGTTCATGCAGCATCCGCCGGTCGGCCGCAGCATCCCGGTCTGGACCAACGCGACGCGACCGTCCCGACTCACCGCCATACCCCGCAGCGGCTGCGCGCGCCGGGTCTGGGTACCGGGGAGGTCGAACCGCCGCAGCACCGCGCCGGTGTCGATGTCGACGACCGCGAGATCGGATTCCCACTGGCTCTCCGAGGTCTCCTGGCCGATCCGCCGGTCCCGCACCACCGCCGCCTGCCGGGTCCCGGTGACCAGCGCGGCCGAGGCGGCGTCTGCGTCCGGGATCCGGGTGCGCCCCACCAACGGCCCGGCGGCGGTGACCAGCCCCCACAACGCCGACCGCACCCTGGCGTCCTCCGGCCACCGCCGATAGCCCTCCACGGCGAGCAGGGCCGCCACCTCCAGGTCGGAGGTCCTGAGCGCGAGCGAGGTCGAGGTGAGCGCCGCGATCCTCGCCTCCACCGAGGCCGCAGCCACCTCGCCGCCGCGGACCACCGCCGTCCCACCGGCGGCGAGGGCGATCACGAGCAGCCCGGCCGCGGCCCCCAGCGCCCAGCGGAGCCGCCGGTTCTGGATCCGGTCCCGCTGCGCCCGGACCTGCTGCGCGCGGCGCTCGGTCCGCTCGTGAGCCTCGGAGGCGGAGAGGAAGGCCTCCTCCGCCTCGGTGAGGTCGCGCGGGGCGTCGTCGCGCCACTCCAGCGCGGCGTGCAGCCGTGCCCCGCGCATCAGCTCGTCCTCGCTTCGTCCGGACGCACTCCATCCGGCAGCGGCCAGCTCGACCTGCCGGAGCAGCCGGGCGTCGGCGGCGTCCGCGGTGAGCCAGTCGTCCAGTCTCGGCCACGCCGTCGCGACCGCCTCGTGGGCGACCAGGGCGGTGTCCTCGTCCACGCTGACGAGCCTGGCTGCCACCAGTGCCTGGAGGACGCGGTGGCGGGCAGGGTCGGCCACCAGCGGTCCGATCGGCACCGGCCGCCGGACGGTCACCTGGCCCACGTCCCGCTCGAGCAGGCGCAGCAGCAGCGACCTGGCGAGTGGCCGCTCCGCCGTCGAGAGCCCGCCGTACATGCGCTCGGCTGACTGAGCGATGGCACCGGCGATTCCGCCCGAGTCGGTGTAGCCCGCCACCGTGAGGGTGGCGCCCTCCCGCCGCTGCCAGGTCTCCACCAGCGCGTGGGACAGGTGCGGGAGGGCACCCACCCTGGCGCCGAGGTCCCGCATCACGACCTCGACCAGGCCGGGTTCCACGCGCAGGCCGGCCCGGGTGGCCGGCTCCACGACCGCAGCCCTGAGCGCGGTGGCGTCCAGCGGACCGAGCACCACCACGTCGCGCGCGATCGCCGCGCCGATGTGGGGCAGGCCGACCGCCGCGTCCACGAAGTCCGAGCGGACGGTCGCGATCACCGCCACCCCCTCCGCCAGCCTGGCCGCGGCGGCGGCGCACACCGACTCGATCTCGGCCGGGTCCAGCGGCGTGAACAGCTCCTCCGCCTGGTCGAGCGCCACGACACCGCCGGCACCAACCCGCTCGAACGCGCGTCGCAGGCCGTCCGCGCCGGAACCCGCGCGAGCCAGTTCGGTGGTTCGGCCCCCTTCCCGAAGCACTGGGATCACCCCGGCGAGCATCAGCGACGACTTGCCCGATCCGGACGGTCCCGTGATCGCCACCAGCGCACCCGGCCGGAGCCGCCCCAGGACCCGCTCGACATCGGTCTCCCGGCCGGCGTAGACGTCGGCATCCTCGGGCCCGAACGCCCGCAGGCCGCGATAGGGGCACTGGTCGCTCACCGCGGCTGCGGGGGGTCGGGGGGCGAGCGCCGGGTCCTGCCTCAGGATCGCGGTCTCCAGCGCGACCAGGCGTGCGCCGGGCTCGATGCCGAGGTCCTCGTCGAGCCGGCGGCGAGCACCGCGCAGGACGGCGAGCGCCTCGGCCTGGCGGTCGGCGCGGTAGTTGGCCAGCGCGAGCAGCGCCCAGCGTTCCTCGCGGAGCGGCTGCTCGCGCACCAGCCGTTCGGCGTCGGGCACCACGGTGCGGGCTTCTCCCGTGCCGAGCCTGGCCTCGATCAGTTCCTCCTCCGCGCCGTCACGGACCGCCAGCAGGCGGGCTGCCTCGAACCGGCCCTGCTCCCAGTCCGCCAGCTCCGGGTACGGGTTCCCCCGCCACAGCGCGAGCGCCCGGCGATAGGCGTCCGCGGCGCGCGCCGGGTCGCCGTGCAGGACGTGCCCGCGGGCGGCCGACACCAGCCGCTCGAACCGCACGGCGTCCACCGCCTCGGGGTCCAGCCCGAACCGGTAGCCGGTCGCCGTGGTGCGGATGATCGCCGCGCCGGCCCTGGCGCGGATCCGGTTCACCGAGGTCTTCACCTGCTGCGGCCAGGTGGCGGGTGGGGACTGGTGCCAGTAGGAGTCGGCCAGGCTCGCGGCGCTCAACTCACCCGGCGCCGCGACGATGAGCGCACTCAGGACCGTCCGCTCCCGCGGACTCAGTGGGGGCCCTGCTCCGATGTCCAGCGGCCCGAGGACCCGCACGGCCATGCGACGAGTGTCCGCCGCCGCACCACGAGCGTCAATCGCCGGCGCACCGGCCGGATACCGGATGAGTACCGGCGGCCGTCGCACGCGAGTACCCCGGCTGACCGGTCCGCCACGCGGCAGGAGGTTCCGATCACCGTCCCCGAACGCGGCGACGCCGCCGGGGAGTCCCCGGCGGCGTCGCGCGTAGCCCTGGTGGACTAGATCTGCACGTCGTCGTCGACCCAGTCGAAGGTCTTGGTGACGGCCTTCTTCCAGTTGCGGTAGAGGCGGGCGCGCTCGTCCTGCTCGTCGGAGGGCTCCCAGCGCTTGTCCTCGGCCCAGTTGTCGATGACGTCCTGCTCGCCGGTCCAGTAGCCGGTCGCGATGCCGGCGGCGTAGGCGGCGCCCAGCGCGGTGGTCTCGGCGACCACCGGACGGACGACCGGCACGCCGACCTGATCGGCCTGGAACTGCATCAGGGTGTCATTGGCGGTCATGCCGCCGTCGACCTTGAGCTCGGCCAGCTTCACGCCGGAGTCCGCCTCCATGGCGTCCAGCACCTCGCGGGTCTGGTAGGCGGTGGCCTCCAGGACGGCGCGGGCGATGTGGCCACGGTTGACGTAACGGGTGAGGCCGACGATCGCGCCGCGGGCGTCGGAACGCCAGTACGGGGCGAACAGGCCGGAGAACGCGGGCACGAAGTACGCACCGCCGTTGTCCTCGACCGACGCCGCGAGGGCCTCGATCTCGGGGGCGGAGTCGAACATCCGCAGGTTGTCGCGCAGCCACTGGACCAGCGAGCCGGTGACAGCGATCGAACCCTCGAGGGCGTAGATCGGCTTGGCGTCGCCGATCTTGTAGCACACGGTGGTGAGCAGGCCGTTCGCCGACGGGACGATCTCCTCGCCGGTGTTCATGATCATGAAGCAGCCGGTGCCGTAGGTGTTCTTCGCCATGCCGGGCTCGAAGCAGGCCTGGCCGAAGGTGGCGGCCTGCTGGTCGCCCAGGTCGCCCGCGATCGGGACGCCGCCGAGCAGCCCCTCGGGACGGCCGTGGCCGTACACCTCGGCGGAGGACTTGATCTCGGGCAGCATGCTGAGCGGGATGCCCATGTCGGCCGCGATCTCCGTGTCCCAGCTGAGGGTGTTGAGGTCCATCAGCATGGTGCGGGACGCGTTGGTCACGTCGGTGACGTGGACGCCGCCGGTGACGCCACCGGTCAGGTTCCAGATCACCCAGGTGTCCATGTTGCCGAAGGCAAGCTTGCCGGCATCGGCCGCGGCGCGGGCGCCGTCGACGTTGTCGAGGATCCACTTGACCTTGGGGCCGGAGAAGTAGGTGGCCAGCGGCAGGCCGACGCGGGCCTTGTACTTGTCCTGGCCCTCGGCGCCGCCGAGCTCCTCGACGATCTTGCCGGTGCGGGTGTCCTGCCAGACGATCGCGTTGTAGACCGGCTCGCCGGTCTCGCGGTTCCACACCACCGTGGTCTCGCGCTGGTTGGTGACGCCGACCGCGTGGATGTTCTCCTTGTTCAGGCTGGCCTTGGCCAGGGCCTCGGCGACGACCTCACGGACCGCGTCCCAGACCTCGATGGGGTTGTGCTCAACCCACCCGGCGCGCGGGAAGATCTGCTCGTGCTCCTTCTGGCCGACCGACACGATCTTGCCGGAGTGGTCGAAGATGATGGCGCGCGAAGAGGTCGTCCCTTGGTCAATCGCCAGGATGTACTTGTCAGTCATGCAAAATTCCTTCCACGTCATTGCGGATGACGAAATCTGTTCAGGAGCGGGTCGGTGGCCACCGGCCCGCTCTTGGGTTGTTGTGGGGGCGATCAGTGGGTGGGGACGGGTGGGCCGGTGCGGCCCACCCGTCCGTCACCGCATCAGGCCGGCAGCAGGAAGCCGGCGAGCAGGCCGGCGAGCACACCACCGATGATCGGGCCGACGACCGGGACCCAGGAGTAGCTCCAGTCGGAGCCGCCCTTGTTCGGGATCGGGAGGACGGCGTGCGCGATGCGCGGGCCGAGGTCACGAGCCGGGTTGATGGCGTAGCCGGTCGGGCCGCCGAGGGAGGCGCCGATACCGACGATCAGCAGCGCGACACCGAGAGCGCCGAGCCAGCCGAGGCCGCCCGGGGTCTTGGTGGCCGAGTCGCCCCAGTGGCCGGCGGCCAGCACGACGAAGACCAGCACGAAGGTGCCGAGGATCTCGGTGACGGTGTTCCACGCGTAGCTGCGGATCTCCGGACCCGTCGAGAACACGCCCAGCTTGACGCCGTCAGGCGCGTCCTGGTCGAAGTGGGTCTTGTAGGCCAGCCAGGCGAGCGTGGCACCGATGAAGGCACCGACGAACTGCGCGCCGATGTAGGTCGCGATGGACGCGGCGTCGACCGCGATGCCCGGGACGAACTCCTTCGCACCCGAGGCGACGACGCCCAGGGTGACGGCGGGGTTCAGGTGGCCGCCCGACTTGTAGGAGACGAGGACACCGGCGAAGACCGCGATACCCCAGCCCCAGTTGATGTGAAGGGCGCCGGTACCGAATCCCTTGGTCTTCGGGAGGATGTTATTGGCGACAACGCCGGCACCGAGCAGCAACAGGATTGCCGTGCCAACGGTCTCCGACAGGAAGATCGTGCCCAGAGTCACGATTGCTCACTTTCCGACACCTGACCTGGTGTCAGTTAGGGCGTCTCTTAGGGGACGCAGTTGTTGTCTTGAGTCAACAGCTAGGAGAAGGAGTGGAGACGTCGCCGGCTCGGGAGCGGATCCCCGTTTCGAGCACCACGTAGCTCGGCGGACGGGGGGCCAGCAGACGTTGGGGACCGGGGTGGCTGGAGACCAGCTCCGCACGCCGGACATGGCGGCGCCCGAACTGCGGCACCGGGGTCTCGTACTCCCACCCGCTCGCCGAGACCCGAGGGCTCGAGCGGGGGGTATCGCGGTGGCCAGCGGGGTCGGCTTCACCCTTGATGCCGGGAAGGAATTCGGAACGCGCTCGCGCGGTGACCGCCGAGAGGTTCATCTGACTCCTTCGTACCCTGAACCACAAGGGAGGCGAGGCACGACGCGCACCCCTCCCGTTGGCACCATCTTGCTTAGGGTTGAACGCATGCGCTAGACCTGTGCACGAACGTGCAACGAAAGGGTGGCGGTATGAACGACCGGTACGAGGAGATGTACCAAGCCGCCACTCGCTACTACATACAGGGCGAGACGATGGAGTCGATCGCCCACCAGCTGAGGCTCTCCCGCTCCTCGGTCTCGCGGCTGCTGAAGGAGGCCAGGGAGTCCGGCCTGGTGCGGATCAGCCTGGCCGACCACACCGGGTCGCAGTCCCCGCTGGCCGCCACCCTGGCCAGCGCCTTCGGCGTCCGGGTGCACCTGGTGCCGGTCCGGGACAGCGCCAACGAGAACCTCCGCTTCGACCAGGTCGCCCGGCTGGCCGGCCGGATCTTCACCGAGGCGGTCGAGGACCACCAGCTGATCGGGGTCGCCTGGGGCGTGACGCTGGCCCACGTCGTCCGGCACCTCGGCCGCCGGCCGCTGGTCGGCTCGACGGTGGTGCAGATGAACGGCGGAGCGAACCAGCGCAGCTCCGGGATCCCCTACATCGGCGAGATCCTGCAGTCGATCGGGGACGCCTTCGACTCCAAGGTCGTGCTGTTCCCGGTGCCGGCCTTCTTCGACTACGCCGCCACCAAGGAGGCGATGTGGCGGGAGCGCTCGGTGCAGAACGTGCTGCGGCTGCACTCCCGTCTCGACCTCGCGGTGTTCGGCGTCGGTTCGCTGCAGGGCTCCGTGCCGTCCCACGTCTACTCCGCCGGCTACATGGACTCCAGCGACATGCACAAGCTCGCCACCGACGGGGTGGTCGGGGACGTCTGCACCGTCCTGCTGCGGGAGGACGGCTCCTACGCCGACATCGACTACAACTCGCGGGCGACCGGCCTGACGCCGTCGGAACTGCAGAACGTCCCGCGCCGGATCTGCGTCGTGGCCGACCCGTCGCGGGCACCGGCCGTGGTCGGCGCGTTGCGGGCCGGCACGGCGACGGATCTGGTCATCGACGAGGGGACGGCCCGGGCGATCGCCGAGCGCGCCCGGCTCTGACGCAGCCGCCGGCGGGCCACGTCCACGGTCCGGCGGTTTCCCCGGGTGCGGGTCCCCGCCAGCCCCGCTGCGACGGCCTCCGACACCCCCTGTTGACGCTTTTGCTCACCCTCGATGAACGGATGTGCACGTCTGCACGATGTTCGCCGGGCCATTGGTCGGGCCACCCCCGCTGACTTAGCCTGACGGACAGGGCGCCTTCGCAAGGGGTCCTGGACGGGGTTGTCCGGATCGGAGGTTTCGTGCGCAAACTGGCTGTCGACGTCGTGGTGATCGGCGGCGGCTCAACCGGCGTGGGCGTGGTTCGGGATGTCGCGATGCGCGGCTACTCCGCCGTCCTGCTGGACCGGGCCGACCTCGGACAGGGGACCTCGGGCCGCTTCCACGGCCTGCTGCACTCGGGCGGACGCTACGTGGTGAGCGACCCGGGCTCGGCCACCGAGTGCGCCGAGGAGAACGCGATCGTCACCCGCATCCATGCCGACGCCGTGGAGACGACCGGCGGCTACTTCGTCACCGCGCCGGGGGACGACCCCGAGTTCGCCGACAAGTTCCTCGGCGGTGCCGCGGCCACCCGCGTCCCGGCCCGCGAGATCAGCGTCGCTGAGGCGCTGCGCAACGAGCCCCGGCTCAACCCCGGCATCCTGCGCGCGATCGAGGTGCAGGACGGCTCGGTCGACGGCTGGCAGATGATCTGGGGCGCGGCGCGGTCCGCGATGGCCTACGGCGCGAAGGTCCTCACCTACCACCGCGTCACCCGGATCGAGCGGGACGGCGGCCAGGTGTCCGCCGTCTACGCCACCGACCTCAAGGACGGCGAGGACGTCCGGATCGACTGCACCTTCGTACTCAACTGCGCCGGCCCCTGGGCCGGCCAGGTCGCCGGGATGGCCGACTGCGAACCCGTCGAGGTCGTCCCGGGCCGCGGGATCATGGTGGCGATGAACCACCGCCTGGTGAACCGGGTGATCAACCGCCTGATCTACCCCGCCGACGGCGACATCCTGGTCCCGGTGCACACCGTCTGCATCATCGGCACCACCGACGTCAAGGTCGAGGATCCCGACGCCCTCGCGATCCCCCGCGAGGAGGTGCAGCAGATGCTGGACGCGGGCGAGATCCTGGTCCCCGGCTTCCGCAGGTCGCGCGCGCTGCACGCCTGGGCGGGCGCGCGTCCGCTGATCAAGGACAAGCGGGTCTCGTCCTCCGACACCCGGCACATGAGCCGTGGCATGGCGGTGATCGACCACGCCGAGCGGGACGGCCTCGAGGGCATGCTGACGATCGGCGGCGGCAAGCTGACCACCTACCGCCTGATGGCCGAACACATCGTCGACGAGATGTGCCGCAAGCTCGGCGAGACCCGGGCCTGCCGAACCGCGGACGAGGTGGTCCCCGGCTCGGAGAACGGCAAGAACTACCACGTCACCCACCGCCTCCACGATCGCGAGGAGGACCGGCTCGACGACCAGATCATCTGCGAGTGCGAGCTGATGAGCCGCTCGATGTTCATCAAGGCCTGGGAGGACCAGCCGGACGCCAGCTTCGACGACATCCGCCGCCAGCTCCGCCTCGGCATGGGGCCCTGCCAGGGCGGGTTCTGCTCGACCAGGGCGACCGGGATCGCCCTCGACACCGGGCACATCGACCTCGAGCGCGCGACCGGCCTGCTGCGGCTGTTCCTGAAGAACCGCTGGATCGGGCTGTGGCCGATCCTCTACGGCGACCAGTTGCGCCAGGCCGCCCTCGACAACTGGATCTTCCAGGGCACGCTCGACGTCGAGCACCTGCCCCAGCCCGAGACCGAGGTGGAACTGTGAGCCGCGTGATCGTGATCGGCGCCGGGGTGGCGGGCCTGACCGCAGCCCTGCGGCTGGCGCGCGCCGGAGTCGGCGTCACCTTGCTGACCAAGGGGATCGGCGGGCTGCAGCTGTCCCAGGGCACCGTGGACGTGCTCGGCTACCAGACCGCCGCCGACCGCGGCCTGCGGGTCGCCGACCCGCTCACCGGGCTCGGCGAGCTGGCCGCCGCGCAGCCGTCCCACCCGTACGCCCGGATCGGGGCGGACGCGGTGCGCGCCGGGGTGGAGTTCCTGCGCGAGGAGCTGGGCCCGGACCTGCTGGTCGGCGAGGCCGACGCGAACGTCCTGCTGCCGACCGCCGTCGGGGCGGTGCGACCCACCTGCCTGGTGCAGCCGAGCATGCTGGCCGGCAGCTGCGTCCCCGGAGCCCGGTTCGTGATCGTCGGGCTGCGCCGGCTGAAGGACTTCCCGGCGGGGCTGATCGCCGGCAACCTGTCCCGCGCCGTGCTCGACGGCGGCCAGCTGACCGCCAGGGCGGTCACGATCGACGTCCCGGCCCGCCAGGGCGAGGCGGACTCCTCCGGGCTCACCTATGCCCGCGCGTTCGACGATCCGGCCTTCCGGGAGCGGTTCGCCGCCGAGCTCAGGCCGCTGGTCGAGGCGGGCGAGACCGTCGGCCTGCCGGCCGTCCTCGGCCTGAAGGACCGCACCGCGTGGCAGCACCTGTCCGAGCTGCTCGGCCACCCGGTGTTCGAGATCCCGCTGCCGCCGCCGTCGGTGCCGGGCATGCGGCTCAACCTCGCGCTGACCGCCGCCGCACGGGCGGCCGGGGTCAGGATCGTCAACGGCAGCTGGGCGACCTCCCCGTCGGTGGCCGACGGCAAGGTGACCGCGGTGTCGTTCACCACCTCCGGGACGCCGCGGGAGTTCGCCGGGAGCGCGTTCCTGCTCGCCGCCGGCGGATTCGAGTCCGGTGCGCTGTCCTTCGACTCCCACGACGAGGTGAAGGAGACGATCTTCGGCCTGCCGCTGGCGGGCACCGACGTCCCCGCACTCGTCCATGGCGACTACTGGGGAGCCGAACAGCCGCTGTTCGGGGTCGGGGTGGCGGTCGACGACACGATGCGGGTCGTCGCACCCGGCGGCGGCCCGGTCTACCAGAACCTCTGGGCGGCCGGAGGTGTCCTGGCGGGCGCCTATCGGTGGACCGAGAAGTCGGGGGAGGGCATCGCGCTGGGCAGCGCGGTGAAGGCCGCGGACGCGATCGCCGCCGCCCTCATCCCGTCGTCCCGGCCGGCGCCGGGATCCCCGCCGGCCACAGAGATCCCGGATCAAGCCCGGGCCGACCAGACGGAGGCAACGGCATGAGCCTGGAGTTCGCCGGACACGAGTTCGCCCGTGCGAGCCTCGACCACTGCGTGAAGTGCACCATCTGCGAGACGGTCTGTCCCGTCTCCGCGGTCACCCCGCTGTTCTCGGGCCCGAAGTTCGTCGGCCCGCAGGCCGAGCGGTACCGGCACGGCGAGTCGGTCGACCACTCGCTCGACTACTGCTCGAGCTGCGGCGCGTGCACCCTGGCCTGCCCCCAGGGCGTCCAGATCGCCGAGCTGAACTCGCAGGCGCGCGCCGTCATGAAGGCCGACCACATGCCCGTCCGGGACCAGCTGATCTCGCGCACGACCCTGATGGGCACGTTCATGACCCCGGTGGCGCCGCTGGCCAATGCCGCGCTGGCGAACAAGCCGATCCGCAAGGTCGTCGAGAAGGTCTTCGGCGTGCACGCCGACGCCCCGATGCCGCCGGCGCAGACCCAGACCATCCAGGGCTGGCTGAAGAAGCGCGGGCCGCGCACCACCCCCGCGACCCGCGGGCCGGTGGTCTTCTTCCACGGCTGCGCGGGCGGGTACTTCGAGGTGGAGACCTCGAAGCGCTCGATCGAGGTGCTCGAACACCTCGGCTACGAGGTCATCGTCCCGAAGCAGGGCTGCTGCGGCCTCGCCCAGCAGTCGAACGGCCTGTTCGACCAGGCCTCGGCCGCCGTCCTCAAGCTCTGCGACGACCTGCGCGCCGCCGGTGGCGAGCTGACGATCGTGTCCTCCTCGGGTTCCTGCACCGGCATGCTCAAG
>JAVHXR010000032.1:0-2632 GCA_031119515.1 Propionicimonas sp. | reverse complement strand
GCTCAAGGACGTCGGCACCCGGATCCGGGACATGATGGAGTTCCTGCTCGAACTGCACGACGCCGGCGAGCTGCCCGGGTTCGCGCCGATCGAGATGACCGTCCCTTACCACGCCCCCTGCCAGCTGAAGAGCCAGGGGATGGGGATGCCGGCGCTGGACGTGCTGCGGCTTATCCCGGGCCTCGAGGTGATCGAGTCCGGTGCCACCTGCTGCGGCATCGCCGGGACCTACGGCCTGAAGAAGGAGAAGTTCGAGATCGCCCAGGCCGTCGGCAAGCCGCTGTTCGACATGGTCCGCGAGACCAACCAGGACCTGGCGCTGTGCGACACCGAGACCTGCCGCTGGCAGATCCAGAAGGGCTCGGGGGTTCGCACCGAGCACCCGATCTGGCTGATCCACCAGGCCTACGGCCTGTCCGCCTGAGCCGCGGGACCGCCCGTTCGTCCACGCCCCGGGTTCGGGTGGCGGGCGTGGGGTTGGGCGCGGGCCGCCGGCGGGTTAGGCTGCACTGGCTGGGGGGAAGCTGAAGCTCGCACGATCGGAATGAGTCGACATGTCGTGGACCCCCCTGCGACGGGCGGTCGTCGCCCTCGCCGCCCTCACCACCGGCCTGGCCGGGCTCGCGCCCGCAGCCACCGCCCGGGCGGCTGACCCGGAGACGGTGGTCGCTGCCGCGACGGCCTTCGGACTCGGGTCCTACAGCGTCGTGCCGATCACCGGCAGCGGAGACATCACCGCAGAACTCGGCCGGGCCGTCGCGGCCGGGCCGACCAGCGCCGCGCCCCGGATCGTCCACCTCAGGGCCGGAGCGTTCACGGTGAAGTCCAGCATCCGGGTCGGCGACCACGTCTACGTCGTGGCGGAGCCCGGCACCACCGTGACCTGGGGCGGCAAGGACGGCCAGCTGCTCTGGTTCTCCTCGCTCACCGCCGCCGGCGTCTACGGCGGGGTCTGGAACGGCGCCCACCGCGGCAGCGCGAACGTGCTGGCGGCGAAGTCGGCCACCGTCTCCCTCCACAGGCTGACCGTCAAGGACGCCAGCCACCACGGCATCGCCGGCTACCTGAAGTCCTTCCTCACCCTCCGGGACGTCACCACCACCAGCAACGGCACCAACGGCGCCTACCTGGAGGCGTCGAGGCTCGACGCGATCGGGGTGCGCGCGACCCTCAACCGGCGCAACGGCGTCCAGCTCTCGAAGGGATCCTCCGGGACGATCGCCGCGAGCTACCTCGACCGCAACGGCCAGGCCGTCACCGGCTCCACCACCGGCAAGGTCGGCCACGGGCTCGGCGTCGAGTCCTCCCGGGCCACCGTGACGGGCACGTCGATGACCTCCAACAAGGTCTGTGGGGCGTCCCTGACCGGCTCCGCCGTCGCCACCTTCGCCGCCAGCCGCCTGGACAGCAACGGCCGGCACGGGTTGGGCACCACCGCCGGCGTGACAGCCACGGTCACCGACTCCACCGCGTCCCGCAACCGCTACAACGGGGTGCTTGCCTCCGGCTCGGGGACGCGGGTCACCCTGCAACGCGTCACGATCAAGTGGTCGAAGAGCTACGGGCTGTCGGTGCCGAGCCGTGGCACGGCGATCGTCTCCGACACCCTCATTCACGCCTCGGGGAAGATCAACATCTCGGCGTCCGGGCGGGGACGGCTCGCCCTGCTCGGCGGGAACACGCTCACCGGCGCCAAGTCCCACGGCATCGCGGTCTCCGGCAAGAGCCGGCTGACCATCACCGGGCCGGGCAACGTGGTCCAGGCCAACCGCGGCAACGGCCTGCTGGTCTCGGGCAAGGGAACGACCGGCCAGATCACCGCTGCGGTGACCGTCGCCCAGAACCGCAAGAACGGCATCCTGGTCAACTCGAAGGCGAAGCTCGCCACGGTCGACTGCGTGTTCTCCGGGAACAAGGGAAAGCGGATCGCGAAGAAGTCGGGGGGCAAGGTCACCATCCTGCGCTGATCCGCCCGGGCGCGCCCGGCAGCCGGCTCCTCACCCGCGGTCCCACCGCGTCACCTGCCCGCTCGTGGCACCCGCCCTTCCCCGGGCTCCGGGCATGACCCGAGCACCTGCGCAGCCGCTCCCGGCAGGGCAGGCGCGTCCGGGCTACTCCGGGCCGGGGTTCCCGGTGCCGCGCTGCTCGTGGCTGTACTCGGCATCCTCACCCACCGGCGGGCCGGGGTTCCCGGTGCCGCGCTGCTCGTGGCTGTACCCGGCATCCTCACCCACCGCAGGGCCGGGGTTCCCCGTTGCGCGTGCCTGGTTGTACTCGTCGGCGGACTCCACCCGCGGCCCCGGGTCACCGATGCCGCGGGTGCGGCGGTACTCGTCCCTGCCGTACCCGGACGACCCGGCGTCCTCCTCCGGCGGTTCGACGGGCGGCGGCGTCTGGCCCATCGCCAGCTTCGGGTCGTACTCGTCGGACGGATCCACCACCACCCCGCTCTCGTCGCCGCGTGCCGGGGTGTACGGATCGGCAGTGGTCTGCGGCTGGCGGTCGCCTCCGACCGGGTCGGCCGCCGGGCCGCGGGGATCCTCGGCCGTGCGGGCCGCGTCCTGGCCCTCGTCGAACGGCTGGTCGCTGTCGGCAGCGCCCGGATCCAGGTACTCGGCAGGCGCCGGACGAT
>JAVHXR010000404.1 GCA_031119515.1 Propionicimonas sp. | reverse complement strand
CACGATGGCGACCGAGGCGGGCACCAGGCGCCGGAAGCGGCGCTTCCAGAAGCCCCGCCAGTCCAGCGCTCCGGTCTTCTCGTGCTCGATCAGCAGCAGCGAGGTGATGAGGAAGCCGGACAGGGCGAAGAACACCGACGGGGCGAAGAAGGAGCCCTTGGCGATGATGTTGTCGGTGCCCGCGGTCAGCGAGAAGTGGTAGAGCGCGACCGGGAAGACGAGCAGCCCGCGGAGCCCGTCGAGGGACTCCAGATACGGGAACGTGGTCTTCCGGGTGACGGCGCGAGCGGTGACCACGGGCGGTGATCCTACCGGGCGCAACCGGGCGGGCCGAGAACCCCGGCGCCCACCCGGGGAACCGGTACGGTTCGGCCGATGCGAACGAGCACCGGGTCGGCTGCACCACCGGAGGCGCCGCCCCACCCGGGTGTGCGCCTGTGGGGCTGGGGAGCCCTGGCCCTGGCCGTGGCGCTGGTGCACAACCGCCTGTGGGCCTCGCCCAACCTGTCGCTGTTCGCCCGGATCTCGGCCGAGTGGGGCCGCCAGCCCTTCGAGGGCGAGCGGACCGCGGACTACCTGCTGACCAACCTGTCCATGCCCGGCCTGGCCCGGGTGCTCGGCCAGACCGATCCGCACGCGTACGCCCGGCTCCACCTGCTGGTGCTGGTCGCCGGGCTGGGCGCGTGCGTCGCCCTGGCGTACCGGAACCTGGGGTACCTCACCGCCCGCACCCTGGCCGTGCTGTGCGCCGCCGCCCCCGGTGTGACCGTCGCGCTGCAGTGGCTCGGCCAGCCCGACGCCCTGATGTTCCCGGTGGGCCTGGCCCTGGTCCTGGTGCGCTCCCGCCCCGCGCTGGCCGCGCTCGCGTTCGTCGCCGCGGCGACGCATCCGGAGCAGGCCGTGTTCATGGTCGCCGTGGCGATCGGTGCCCGGGCCGCGCTGGCGGTCGCCGAGGAGCGGTTCGAGCGGCGGCACACCGTGGTCGAGGGGCTGACCGCGCTCGGCGGGGTGATCGCCGCTCGGGTGGTGCTGCAGTGGTACCTGTGGGCCGCGGACATCAGGATCCGCAACCCCCGCTCCAGCTACGTCGACCTGGGCGCCGACCTGTTCTGGCGGCACCACACCCAGGGGCCGTGGCAGCTCGTCTACCTGCTGTGGGGGCCGCTCTGGGCCGTCGTGGTGGCAGTGGCGGTCTGGCGCTGGCGGGCACGAGGGGACGGAGCGGCCAGGCCCTGGGCCGTGCTCGCCGTGCTCGCCGTGCTGGCACTGGTGCCCGTCGCCGTCACCCTGGACGAGACCCGGGTGTACGCCATGATCACCGCACCCGTGGTGGCGGGCGTTGCGGTGCTGCTGGCGCGTCAGTGGTCGGCCACCGCCCTGCTGCGGGCCGGCAGCGCGCTGCTGGTGCTGACGCTGGTGCTGCCGGGAGGTTTCACCGCCGGGATCGCCTCGTGGGCGTGGGACTTCACCCCGTCGGAGTTCGTGCCGTTCCTGTGGTCGGGCGAGCACCCCGGCGAGCTCGACGTCTGGCTCATGAGCCCCTTCCGCTTCGTGATCCCCGTCTGAACCCGTCACCAGGAGCGGTGCCTCGGCGGCATCGCGTGGTCTGCCAGGGATGTGCGGCCGGCAAGTAGGGTCGGGGCTCGCTCATGACCGACACCGCCCCTGATCGCCGTCGCTGGCCGGCCCGACCGAACGTCCCCATCGGGGTGGTGCTCCTGGCGCTCGTCGCCTACGTGCCGCTGCTGTTGACCCGGCCCGGTCAGGTCGGTGCCGACACCAAGACCTACCTGTACCTGGACCCGGGGCGGCTGCTGTCGCGGGCCCCGTACATGTGGGACCCGAACATCGGCTTCGGCACCGTCACCCACCAGAACATCGGCTACCTGTGGCCGATGGGGCCGTACTACTTCCTGATGGACGCCATCGGGCTGCCCGACTGGGTGGCCCAGCGGCTCTGGTTGGGGTCGATCATCCTCTTCGCCGGGCTCGGCGTCCGCTTCATGCTGCGCGAGCTGCGCTGGCGCAGCAGCGGGGCGACGGTCGCCGCGTTCGCGTACGCGCTGAGCCCCTACCTGGTGGACTACGGCGCCCGCATCTCGGTCATCCTGCTGCCCTTCGCGGGCCTGCCGTGGTTGGTGGGTCTGGCGGCGCGTTCGCTGCGCCGCGAGGACTGGCGGACCCCGGCGGTGTTCGCGCTGGTGACGCTGACCGTCGGCGGCGTCAACGCGACCTCGCTGCTGCTGGTCATGGTCGCCCCCATGGTGTGGTTCCTGCACGCCACGTTCGTCGAGCGGGAGGTCACCTTCCGCCGGGCGGTGGTGACGGGGCTGAAGATCACGGTGCTGACCGCGGTGACGTCCATCTGGTGGGTGGTCGGGCTCCTCATCCAGGGGTCCCACGGCATCCCGATCCTGCGCTACACCGAGACCTACGAGACGGTGGCCAACGCCGCGCTGGCGCCCGAGCTGCTCCGCGGACTGGGCTACTGGTTCTTCTACGGCACCGACGGCCTGGGCGCCTGGACCGAGGCCAGCCGCGCCTACGTCGAGTCGCCACCGCTGGTGGTGATCTCGTTCCTGATCCCCTTCGCCGGCGTGGTCGCTGCGTTGCTGACCCGGTTCCGGCACCGGATCTTCTTCGCCACGATGGTGCTGATCGGTCTGGTGATCGGCGTGGGCGCCCATCCCTGGGACGCCCCCTCGCCCTACGGCGGCATCTTCAAGGCCTTCACCGGCGGCGACCTGGGCCTGTCGTTCCGCTCGACCCCTCGGGCGGTGCCGCTGATCGCCCTGGGCATCGCCGTCTTCCTGGGCGCCGCGGTCGGTGCGCTGAGCACCTGGCGGCCCACGTGGCACCGACCCGTCGCCGCCGCCCTGCTGGTCCTCATCTGCGTCAACCAGCTGCCGCTGTTCCGCGGCCAGATGGTCGACCGGAACCTGCAGCGCGACGAGCAGGTCCCGTCGTACTGGGTCGACGCGGCTGCGGCGCTGGACGACGGCGACCGCGACACCCGGGTGCTCGAGATGCCGGGCATCGACTTCGCGTCGTACCGCTGGGGCAACACCGTCGATCCGATCACGCCCGGTCTGACCGACCGCGAGTACGTCGCCCGCGAGCTGATCCCCTACGGCTCGCCACCCTCGGCGAACTTCCTGAACGACCTGGACCTACCCTTCCAGTCCGGGCGGGCCGAGCCGTCCACGCTGGCCCCGCTCGCCCGCCTGGGCGGCATCGGCGACATCCTGTTCCGGGCCGACCTGCAGTTCGAGCGCTACAAGCAGGTGC
>JAVHXR010000403.1 GCA_031119515.1 Propionicimonas sp. | reverse complement strand
ACCAGACAGCGTCCTCGTCGGCAGGGGAGGCGTAGTCGGTGAGCGAACCCGCGGCGTATGCGCCGCAGGCCCAGCCGAAGTGCAGCGCACGCTGGGTGGGCCACTCCCGCAGCAGGCCGTAGAGCAGGCCGCCGACGAAGCCGTCGCCGCCGCCGATCCGGTCGAGGACGGCGATCGGCCGGGGCTCGGCGACGTGGCTGCCGTCCTCGTCCACCACCAGCGCACCCCACTGGTGGGTGTTGGCGTCGACCACCTCGCGCAGCGTGGTGGCGAACAGCCGCGCCTGCCCGAACCGCGCCCTGACCCGGTCGATCATCTCCTCGAACCCGGACAGCTGGCCCACCAGGTCCCGCCCCCCGGCCTGCGGTCCGGGGATCCCGAGCGCGAGCTGGAAGTCCTCCTCGTTGCCGATCAGGATGTCGGACGCCGCAGCGAGCTCTGCGAAGACCCCGGCCAGCTCCTGCTCCCGGCCCTTCCAGAACGACGCCCGGTAGTTCAGGTCGAAGCTGACCAGGGTGCCGTGCTCCCTGGCGGCCCTGGCGAGGTCGAGGCAGAACCGGCTCGACCCCGGCGAGAGCGCTCCGATCAGCCCGGACAGGTGCAACAGCCGGACGCCTTCCGCGCCGAACAGCCGGTCGGTGTCGAAGTCCGACACGTCGAGGTCGCGGCCCACCTCGCCGGCGCGGTCGTTCCACACCCGGGGCGCCCTGCCGCCGAAGCCGGCGTCGGCGATGTTGAACTGGTGGCGGTAGCCCCACGCCCCGCCCTGCGGCTTGTCGGGGCCCTCGTAGGAGATCCCGCGGGAGCGGAGGTTCGCCTTGATGAAGGCGGAGACCGGCGAGCCCTCGACGAAGTTGGTGAGCACCTTCACCGGCAGCCCGAGGTGGGACGACACCGAGACCACGTTGCTCTCCGCAGAGGTCGCCTGCAGGGTGAACCGGTCCGAGACGTGCACCGGCTGGCGGTCGTCGGGCGTGAGTCGCACTCCCATGCTGGTCGGTGCGACCAGCGACCAGGCGGCGTCCTTGCGCAGTTCCATCGGATCTCCTTCTCGGTGGTGCCGCTCAGGCGGCCGATTCCAGTTCGGTCGCGCAGGCGAGAACAGCTTCGACGACGGCGGGGTCCGCGGCAAGGTCGGCCCCGAGGTGGCCGAGCACCCCGGCGACGGTGTCGGCGAGGCTGCCGGTGGCCAGCCCGGCGACCAGCTCGGGCCGGACGTCGGAGACCGCCGTGCCACGCCGGAGGTGGACGGCCCAGGCCGCGACCACCCGGCAGGCTCCGGTCGGGACCCGGCCCTGCGCACGTTCGGAGCGCAGCGTGGGGACGATCCGGATCGGGAGCTTCGCCGACCCGTCGGCCGCGATCCGCGCCAGCGCGTCCCGCATCCGGGGGTTGCCGAACCTGGCCAGCAGGGCCGCCCGGTAGGCGTCGAGGTCCTCGGCGGGCAGCGGGAGGTGGCGCACCGCCTCGTCCCACCACTGCTCCACCCAGGCCCGGCAGCGCGGGTCGCCGATCGCGTCGACGACGCACTCGTGGCCCAGGGTCGTCCCGGCGTAGGCGAGCAGCGAGTGGGCGCCGTTGAGCAGGGCCAGCTTGCGCTGTTCGAACGGGCCGACGTCGGCCACGAACCGTACCCCGGCGTCATCCCAGCGCGGCCGGCCGGCCGGGAACCCCCCGGCGACCACCCACTCGCTGAACGGCTCGGTCTGCACCGGAGCGGCGTCGGTGAGGCCGGTCGCGGCAAGCACTGCCGCCCGGTCGGCGTCGGTGGTGCCCGGGGTGATCCGGTCGACGATGCAGGTGGCGAAGCCGACGTTCGCCTCCACCCAGGCCGGCAGCGACGGGTCGACGGCCGCTGCGAGGTCGGCCACCACCCGGGCCGCGACCGCGCCGCCGGAGGACAGGTTGTCGCACGGCAGCACCGTCAGTGGGCCGGCCCCGGCAGCGCGGCGGGCGGCCATCCCCGCCACCAGCCTTGCGGGCGCGGTGTGGACCGGTGCCAGGAGGTCGGCCCGCAGCGCGGCGAGGTCGGCGGCCACGGCGGGGTGGGCGAGGTCGAGGCCGCCGTCCGGGTTTCGCAGGTAGCCGCCCTCGGTGACCGTCAGCGAGACGATCGCGATCGCCGGCGACCGCCAGTAGGCCAGCCAGGAGTCGTGGTCGCCACCGGGGTGGACGGCGCTGAGTGACGACACCACTTCGAGCTCGTCCCCGGCCGGTGCGCGGGTGATCAGGGTGTACAGCCCGTCCTGCGGCGCCAGGGCCTCGGCCGCCCCGGGTGAGCGCCCGGTGAATGCCGCGATCCCCCAGCCGGCGGCGTCGGGGGAGTGCTCGGTGTACCAGGCCAGGTGGGCGCGGACGAAGTTGCCGAGACCGAGGTGGACGATCCGCACCGGGGCGGGCGGGCGTCCGGCGACGGCGCGGGAGAGTCGGGCCATGGTCGCCATCGTGGCGAGGTTGCGCGAGCGCGGCAAACCCGTTGCCGGGTGTTGCCGCCGGGGATCAGTCGGTGCCGCGCCGCACGGGCCTGGAGGTCCGCGGGCCGGTGGAGCCACGGACTTTCAGGGTCACCGGCATCACCAGGGCGTCGCCGGCCCGCGCCTTCGCGCCGTGGATGATCGCGGCGAGGTTGTTGACCCCCGTGATTCCCATCTGGCGCACCGGCGCCGACACCGTGGTCAGCGCCGGTGTGACCAGCTGCGCGGTCAGGATGTCGTCGAAGCCGATCACGCTGACGTCCTGCGGAACCCGCACCCCGGCGTCCTGCAGGCCCCGGACGACGCCGATCCCGACCAGGTCGTTGAAGGCGATGACCGCCGTCGGCAGCCGTCCGAGCAGCTGCCGGGCGGCGAGCAGCCCACCCTCGACGGTCGGCAGGAAGGGCCCGATCCGGTGGGTCTGCAGCCCGGCCCTGGCGCCGAGGTCACGCACGGCCCGCGACCTGATCCCGTCCGGCCAGGATGCCTCGGGCCCGGCGACGTAGACGACCTGGTCGTGGCCGAGCCCGGACAGCAGGTCGATCGCCGCCTTGATCCCGCCGGGGTTGTCCGAGATCACGCTGGGGACGTCCCGCAGCTCGCGGTTGATCACCACCAGCGGCTTCCGCTTGGCGATCATCCGCAGCGAGGCGTCGGGCATCCGGGAGCTCGCGATCATCACGCCCTCGACCACCGGCAGCAGGCGTTCCAGGGCAGCGCGCTCTCGGCTGGCCGACTCCCTTGCGTCGGCCAGCAGGATCTCGTAGCCGGCCTCGGCCGCGGCGACCTGGGCGCCGCGCACCAGCTGGGCGTAGAAC
>JAVHXR010000402.1:554-3293 GCA_031119515.1 Propionicimonas sp. | reverse complement strand
GCGCGTACACGACAGCCAGCGCGAGCAGTAGCGCGAGCACGAGCAGGGACGCGGTCGCCGGCTCGGCCAGGGTGAGCGTCGTCGCAGTGGCGGCGGAAAGGCCGCGCAGCCCCTGCCCGAGCAGGAGGTAGGTGACGACCACCGTCACCACCCCGAGCCACGCCACCACGCCTAGGCCGGCCGGGCCCGCTGTCCAGCTGTTGTCGGTGCCGAGCAGGACCAACGCCGCCAGCACCGCGCCGCCGCCCAGCATGGCGGTCACCGTCGAGGTGGCGCCCCAGCCGCGCAGCAGGACCGCCTTCGTCGCCACGGTGTAGCCGGCGTAGGCGGCACCGGCGCCGAGCGAGGCCAGGAGTCCGATCGGCCGGACCGGTCCGCTGCCGGCCAGCCCGGTCAGCAGCCCGATCCCGAGGATCGCCAGGCCAGTGGCCAGCCACCACCGCAGGGCCGGCGGCCGCCTGAACCCGAGCCACTCGAACAGCCCGGCGAACAGCGGGCTGGAGCCGAGCGCGACCACCGTCCCCACCGCGACACCGTTGCTACGGGTGCCGGCGAAGAAGGTCGCCTGGTAGGCCATCACGCAGCCCGCCCCGAGCAGCACCCACCACGCCGTGGTGGACGGCCGAGGGAGGGTCAGGCCGGCGCGGCGCAGGTAGCGGGCGGCCCCGATCAGGGCCAGCAAGGTGCCGCCCAGGAACAACCGGGCGGCACCGATCGACAACGGGTTGGCGCCCGCCGGTGCGAGCGCCTGCACGGTGCCCGTGGTGCCGAACAGGACGGCGGCGCCGAGCACCGCCAGCACGCTGCGGCGGGGGTCCGCCGCGGGAGCGCCGGTCATCGTCAGTACGCCCGGAAACCGGTCGCGCCGGGGACGGGATCGAGCCAGCGCAGGGTGTGGCTCGTCACCAGGCCGGGCCGCCCGGTCGTGGTCGGCTGTTCGAGGATCCGCCGGACCATCGCGCCGACCCCGTCGAGCTCGCCCTGGACGTCGACCTCGACGGCACCGTCCACCAGGTTCTCCGCCCGACCGACCAGGCCGAGCTGGCGCGCCTGCTCGCTGGCCCACCAGCGGAAGCCGACGCCCTGGACCCGTCCGTCCACGCGGATGATCGCCCGATGCACCCGTTCAGCCTACTGAGGGTCCGGGCGGGCGCCGGGTGGCGGAACCGGTGCGCGCGGGCGGTTCGCCGCTGGCAGGATGGACCAATGACGACAGCCGTGCGCGAGGCGCTGACCTGGGAGTCCTTCGGCCTGGCGATCCGCGAGCTCGGCCAGCAGGTGGTCGACTCCGGCTACCGGCCCGACCTGATCCTGTCGATCACCCGCGGCGGGCTGGTGCCGGCCGGCGCGCTCAGTTACGCGATGGGGATCAAGAACCTGCACATCATCAACGTCGAGTTCTACACCGGGGTCGACGAGCGGCTGCCGCTGCCGGTCCTGCTGCCGCCGCTCCCGGCCGGGATCGCGCTGTCCGGGCAGCGCATCCTGATCGTCGACGACGTTGCGGACACCGGCGAGACGCTGCGCAGCGTCCACGACTTCTGCGCCGAGCACGTCGCGGAGGCGCGCACCGCCGTCCTCTACGAGAAGCCGCACTCGGTGGTGAGGTGCGACTACGTCTGGAAGCACACCAGCGAGTGGGTGGCCTTCCCTTGGTCGAGCGAGCCGCCGCTGCTGGGGGCGTCGACCGACAACTGAGCCGCGCCACAAACCGCCTCCTGGGCGGTGGCTGCGACATATCCTCCGGCCGAGACCGGCAGGAGGCAGAATCTGGCGGACGCCCGCACCGGGCGGCCGGGGTGATCCCCGGCCCGACCCCGGTTGCCCCGGCTCGGCCTGTCCGATGTCGGTGGCGTCCCGTAGGGTCTGACAGCATCTGCACAGCTACCGGAGGGAAACGGATGTCCTCGGCGACGGTCGCGGAGAACAAACGGCACTTCAACGCCGTCCTGGTCAACACGTTCATCGCCAACCTGACAACGACCTTCGTGTGGACGGCTGTCACGTTCTGGCTGTACCTCGAGACCCGGTCGGTGCTCGTCACCTCGCTGTTCGGCGGCTCCTACATGCTGCTGCTCGCGCTGATGGGCGTGCCGTTCGGCTCCTGGATCGACCGCACCCGCAAGAAGCGCGTGATGGTGGTGGCGCAGTTCGTCACCAGCGTGCTGTTCGCGGTCTCGCTGGCGGTCTTCCTGGTGGCGCCGCGGGAGGAGATCCTCACCATCGGCTCGCCCTGGTTCGTGGCCTTCCTGCTGCCGCTGCTGGTGGGCGCCGTGATGGAGTCGGCCCGCGGGATCGCGCTCGGAACCATCGTCACGCTGCTGATCCCCGACTCCGAGCGGGCAAGGGCCAACGGTCTGGTCGGGATCGTCACCGGGCTCACCTTCGCCGTGACCTCGGTCTTCGCGGGCCTGGCGATCGGGCAGCTCGGCATCACCATCTCGCTCGTCCTCGCCGTCGGGCTGACCGTGCTCTCGCTGCTCCACCTCTGGACGGTACGCATCCCCGAGCCGGAGATCGTCCACGTCGACGGCGCCCCGAAGGCCGTCGACTTCTCCGGCGCCTGGCAGGCGATCAAGGCCGTCCCCGGGCTGATCTGGCTGATCATCTTCACCACCTTCAACAACCTGCTCGGTGGTGTCTTCCTCGCCCTGATGGACCCGTACGGCCTCTCGCTGGTCTCGGTCGAGGTCTGGGGACTGATGTGGGGCGTGCTGAGCTTCGGCTTCCTGATCGGCG
>JAVHXR010000402.1:0-544 GCA_031119515.1 Propionicimonas sp. | reverse complement strand
TGATCGGCGGCGCCTGGGTGTCGCGCCGGGGGCTCGGCTCCCGGCCGCTGCGGTCGCTGCTGCTCGCCAACGTCGTGATGTGGTCGGTCTGCATCGGCTTCACGCTGCGGGAGTCGATCTGGCTGGTCGCCGTCGGCTGCCTGATCTACATGGCGATCGTGCCCATCGCGGAGGCTGCCGAACAGACGGTGCTGCAGCGGGTGGTGCCGTTCGAGAAGCAGGGGCGGGTGTTCGGTTTCGCGGTCAGCGTCGAGATCGCATCCGCCCCGATCAGCGCCTTCCTCGTCGGCCCGTTGGCGGAGTACGTGCTGATCCCCTACATGAACTCCGACGCCGGCCAGCAGTCGCTCGGCTGGCTGCTCGGAGAGGGCGAGGCCCGCGGGATCGCCCTCGTCTTCGTGATCTCCGGGGTGCTGGGACTGCTGGCCACCCTGCTCGCGCTCGGGTCGCGGCCCTACCGGCAGCTGTCGGACAGCTACGACGCGGCGGGTCCGCCGCCCGGCGAGGCCGTCGAGGCGTTGCCGCAGGGTCAGGGCGTCCAGCA
>JAVHXR010000401.1 GCA_031119515.1 Propionicimonas sp. | reverse complement strand
TCTCGGGCGAGCCGAACATGACGCCGATCTTCTCGCGCAGCTGGTTGATGAAGATCGCCGTGGTGCCGGCGGTGGAGAGCGCCCCGGTCATCTTGCGCAGGGCCTGGCTCATCAGGCGGGCCTGCAGGCCGACGTGGCTGTCGCCCATCTCGCCCTCGATCTCGGCACGCGGGGTCAGCGCGGCCACCGAGTCGATCACGATCAGCGCCAGTGCTCCGGAGCGCACCAGGGTGTCGGCGATCTCCAGCGCCTGCTCGCCGTTGTCGGGCTGGCTGACCAGCAACTCGTCGGTGTTCACCCCGAGCTTCGCGGCGTAGTCGGGGTCGAGGGCGTGCTCGGCGTCGATGAACGCGCAGATGCCGCCCGCGGCCTGCGCGTTCGCGATCACGTGCAGCGCGACCGTCGTCTTGCCGCTCGACTCCGGACCGTAGATCTCCACCACGCGGCCGCGCGGCAGGCCGCCGATGCCGAGCGCGACATCGAGCGCGACCGACCCGGTCGGGATGACCTCGATCGGCTGCCTGGACTCCTCACCGAGCCGCATCACCGACCCTCGTCCGTGCTGCTTCTCGATCTGGGCAAGCGCCGCCTCGAGGGCCTTCGCGCGATCTGCAACCGCCATCAACGTGTCCTTTCCTCGACCTCTGCCCTCACCTTAGGAACCACCTCTGACAATGGCTCAGCGGGCGGTTGCCCGGTGTGGATAACCCCTCGGGGATCCGGCGTCGTCCACAGATTAGGCGAACATCTGTTCGAAATCGAGCGACACGCGGCGCTCAACGCAGGTGTTCGGGAACTTCGAGGTTCGCGCACGCCGCCAGCCAGATCCCGCGCACCGGGAGGCCATCGGCGAGCGCCTGGGTGACGGTGCGGCCGCCGAGTCCGGCGTGCACCACGGAGTCGGCCCAGATCGGTGCGTAGCCGGCTCCGAGCACGGCGCGCAGGTTGCTCCAGAGTTCGGTCTCGCGCACGGCTCAGGCCGCGGCGACGGTGGCGCTCCGCAGCGGCAGCTGGGTCACGGTCGAGCGGGCGTCGATGTGGTCGCTGACCTGTCGGAGCAAGCTCGACAACGGCACCCCGAGAGCGCCGCAGATTGCGTTCAACAACTCGCTGGAGGCCTCTTTCTGGCCCCTCTCGATCTCGGAGAGGTAGCCGAGGCTGACCCGGGCGGCGGAGGAGACCTCACGCAGGGTGAGCTTCTCGGCGGTCCGGAGTTCACGCAGCGCTTCACCGAGCGCTTCGCGCATCAACACCGGGCGGTCCGGGAAGGTCGTCACCATGGGTGCACTCTACCTGTCGTCTGGTTGGGAGTCTCGATGGTGGTACAACACCACGCCGGTGTCGCGTTGTTCCGTCACGGCCTCGCGGATGTCTCCCCCGGCGGCAGGTTCACCAGCAGCAGCGACAGCGCGGCCTCGACGGCCTGGGACCGGACGGACGCCCGGTCACCCTCGAAACGGTGCAGCGCCGCGGTGGCGACCCCGGGGCCCCACACCGCCACCCACACCGTTCCCGGCGGGTGCCCCTCCTGCTCCGCTGGCCCCGCGACGCCGGAGGTGGCAACCGCCCAGTCCGTCCCGGTCACCGACCCGATCCCCGCCGCCATCTCCGCCACGGCCTGCTCCGAGATCGCGCCGTGCTCCTCCAGCAGCGGGGCGGGCACGCCGGACAACCGCGCCTTCAGCGGTGTCGCGTAGGCGACCACCCCGCCGAGGAAGGCCTCGGACGCGCCGGGCACGCTCGTGATCGCCGCCGCGACCAGCCCGCCGGTCAGCGACTCGGAGGTGGACAGGGTGTCGCCGAGATCGCGCAGCCGCGCGACCACCCGGGCGGCGAGCGGGTCAGGCCCGGGGTTCATGCTCTCCGGCCCGAGCCGCCAGCGCCTTCGCGCGCAGCCGCCAGGCGTCCACCACGTACTGCAGGCCCGTCACCACGGTGAGGACGAACGCGGCGCCCATCACCAGCCAGGCCAGCCAGAACCAGAACGGGAACGGCTCGGCGGTCAGCCAGATCGGGTACGGCAGGAACATCAGCAGCGCGACCGCCTGGAGGACGGTCTTGAGCTTGCCTCCGGGGGCGGCGGCCATCACCTCGTACTTGAGCATCCGGACCCGCATCCAGGTGATGCCCCACTCGCGGACCAGGATGATCACCGTCACCCACCACGGCAGCTCTCCCAGGATGCTGAGCCCGATGAACGCGGCGCCGGTCAGCGCCTTGTCGGCGATCGGGTCCCAGATCTTGCCGAAATCGGAGACCAGGCCGTAGCGGCGGGCCAGCCGGCCGTCGAACAGGTCGGTCAGGATGGCTATCCCGAACACCGCCGTCGCCGCCAGCCGCCAGCTGAGGCTGGTCGGCTCGACGAACAGGAGCACCACGAACACCGGCACGAGGACCAGGCGAAGAACGGTGAGTGCGTTCGGGAGCCATGCCGGGATCCCGCGGCCGCGGTCTTCCCGCTGCTGCGTCATCGCTGTCCCACTTCCACGACGAGATCGACCCCCTCCGCTCCTGTGACACTACCCCACGCGAGCGTTCCCGGCGTGACCGGTTCGGCCAGCGCGGGGATGCTGGCGGCCCCGTCGGTCTCCGGCCCCTGGTGGGCTGCCCGGCCGACCCAGCCCCCCTCCGGATCGCGCTCCTCGAGCATCACCTGCACCCGCTCCCCGATCCGATCCTCCGCCCGCTGGGCGACGAGCTCGTCGACCAGCGCGGTGAGGTGGTCCACCCGGTCGGCGACCTCCCGCTCGCCGACCTTGCCGGGCAGGGTCGCTCCCTCGGTGCCGTCCTCGTCGGAGTACCCGAAGACCCCGACGGCGTCCAGCCGGGCGGCCGCGAGGAAGTCGGCCAGGACGGCGACGTCGGCCTCGGTCTCGCCGGGGAAGCCCGCGATCACGTTGCTGCGGACGCCGGCGAGCGGGTTGCGGTCGCGGATCGTCTCCAGCAGGCCGAGGAACGACCCGGCGTCGCCGAACCGCCGCATCCGGCGCAGGACCGGCCCCGAGGCGTGCTGGAACGGCAGGTCGAAGTACGGCACCACCGAGTCGAGCCCGCAGATCGCGTCCACAAGAGCGGGACGGACCTCGGCCGGCTGCAGGTACGAGACCCGGATCCAGTCCAGCCCGTCGACGGCGTCGAGGGCCACCAGCAGGTCCTCGAGACCGGCCTGGCCGGCCAGGTCCTTGCCGTAGGAGGACGAGTTCTCCGAGACCAGCACGACCTCGCGGACCCCGGCGTCGACCAGCCACCGGGCCTCCGCCACCACCTCGTCGACCGGGCGCGACAGGTAGGAGCCG
>JAVHXR010000400.1 GCA_031119515.1 Propionicimonas sp. | reverse complement strand
GTCTCCGCGGTGACCAGGCCGACGAACCCGATCGTCACGCCGGCCCTCTCGACCACCGTGTACTCCGGAAGCGCCGGGTCCTGCGTCCCCTTGGCGTAGACGTTTGCGCCGAGGTAGGGGAACTCGGTCTTGTGCAGGTCGGTGGCCGGGTCCTCGACGCCGCCGAACTCGGACGGGATCCGGTCGAGCAGCGCGGTGAAACCCTGGTCGAACTCGTGGTTGCCGACCGCGCTGACGTCCAGGCCTCCGGCGTTCAGCACGTCGATGGTCGGGTTGTCGTCGGAGATGAAGGACTCGAAGGTGGAGGCGCCGATGTTGTCGCCCGAGGAGACGAAGACGGTGTTGGGGTTCTGCGCGCGCAACTGGTTCACCTTGCCGACCATGGTGCCGGCGAGCTGGTTGGGCGGCGGGGAGGAGTAGATCCGGCCGTGGAAGTCGTTGATGCCGAGCAGCTGGATCGCCACCGGGTCGGCCGCGTGGGCAGGGGTGGCGGTGGCGAGGGTGGCGCCGAGGCCCAGCGCGACCGCGGTGGCGGCGGCGAGGGTCCTGGCGGACCGGGACGGACGATGGCGGGATGGCTCGTGGCTCATGGAGATCCTTCGTCGGGGGACGGGTGACCGTTCCATCGGCACCGACGGTAATCAGCCACCGTGGCGGGGTGGGATCCGACGGCTGAATGGTGGGCTCATTCTGGCGAACGTCAGGGTGAACCGCCAGAGGTCCCGCTCCCGGAAAAGGGTCAGGAACCGAACGGGACCGGGCCCAGTCGTCCGAACGCGACGAACATCGACAGCGACAACAGCGCCAGGATCGGGCCGAGCTTTGAGTACTCGTTGCGGCGGATGTGGACGACGATCGCGCCCACCATCACCGCCGCCAGGCCGAGCGCGGAGAGGGGCACCAGCAGCGGCGCGACACCGGTCAGGCCGGGCAGGATCAGCCCCGCCGCGGCGAGGACCTCGAGCACGCCGATCCCCTTGATGGCGGCCTGGCTGAAGTCCTCGACGAAGGTCAGCCCGCCGGCGTGGAGGGCCGCGTGGTTCCGGCTCAGCTTGGCGACCCCCGCGAACAGGAAGACGGCGGCAAGCAGGCCGGTGACGATCCACACCACAGCGCTCACTACTCACCCTCCCTGCCAGTAGTTGAAGCGACAAGCGACCCTAAGCAAAATCACCATCCGGTGCAAATCTGAGAGAGCGCTTGCCCCGCGTTCAGGTTCTGGCCATCCGCCGGCGGCACGGCTCCGACGTCGAGAGCCAGCGCCCAGGCAGTGGCTCTCGGCGACAGAGGCTGACTCTCGGCGACAGAGGGTGGCTCTCGGCGACAGAGGCCGGGCCCGGGCGAGATCAGTCGAGGGCGGGCTCGCCCGGCTGGGCGGCGTAGGCGGGCGCGTCCACCGGGCCCTTCGGGAGCGCGCGGCTGACCAGCAGGGTCAGCACGGCGGTCACCGCGATCGCGACGAACACCCAGGTGGACGCGTTCACGATCGTCGCGTAGTCGTGCTCGCCCGCCCCGGCCGCGATCAGGTTGTTGGCGATGGCACCGAAGACGGCGACGCCGACCGCGCTGCCGACCGTCCGCGCGAAGACGACGATGCCGGTCACCACGCCGCGCTGGTTCCAGTCCACCGAGGCCTGGGCCGCGATCATGGACGGCGCCGCGACCCAGCCGAGCCCGAAACCGATCACGAAGCAGGAGGCCGCCACCGCGATCGGGCTCGGCCAGTGGCCGAAGGCGGCGAGCGCGATCGACCCCACCACCGAGATCACCGCGCCCGCCAGCACGGTCAGCCGGAAGCCGTGGCGCATGTACACCCTTCCGGCGTTCGAGGCGGCGAGCGGCCAGCCGAGGGTGAGCGCCGCGACGGCCGCCCCGGAGACCAGCGGCACCGCGTTGATCGCGTTCTCGAGGTAGGTCGGGACGAAGCTCGTCACGCCGATCAGCAGCGCGCCGACGCCGATCGAGATCAGCGTGCTGGTGCGGATCAGCGGACGCGCGAGGAGGGCGAGGTCGAGCACCGGCTCGGCGGCGCGCCGCTCGACCAGCGGGAACAGTGCCAGCGCTGCGATGCCGGCCCCGATCGCGAGCAGGCTCGGCAGCGAGATCCAGGGCCACGCGTTGCCGCCCTGCAGCAGCGCCAGGATCAGGGCGGTCAGGCCGACGGTGAGGGTGACGGCGCCGAGGTAGTCGATCCGGTGGGCGCGACGCTCGACGACTTCGTGGTACGAGCGCAGCAGCGCCCAACCCGCCACCAGGCAGAGCGGGATGTTGACCAGGAAGATCCAGCGCCAGGAGGCGAACTGGGAGAAGATCCCGCCCAGCGCCGGACCGACGACGGAGGCGACCGCCCAGACGCTGGCGATGTAGCCCTGCACCTGGGCGCGCTCCTCGACGGTGTAGAGGTCGCCGACGATGGTCATCGACATCGGCGCCACCGCACCGGCGCCCAGTCCCTGGACGATCCGGAACAGGATCAGCGCGGTCATGTTCCAGGCCAGCCCGCACAGGATCGAACCGAGCAGGAAGAGCGCGACCCCGATCAGGATGATCGGCTTCCGGCCGATCGTGTCGGCCAGCTTGGAGTAGATCGGCACCGAGACCGCCTGGGCCAGCATGTAGCTGGAGAACAGCCACGGGAACTGCTCGAACTGACCGAGTTCACCGACAACGGACGGGACGGCGGTCGCCAGGATGGTGGCGTCGATCGCGATCAGGCCGGTGGTCAGCATCAGCGCCATCAGCACGGCCCCGCGCTCGGACCGGAAGCCGACTGTCTCTGACCTGTTGCTGCTCACCCCCTTACCAAGTCGCGGTAGCGGGCGGGTATTCCGTAGCCGGAGGCTCAGCCGACCAGCACCGCGGGCAGGATGCCCATGGTCAGGAAGGAGAATGCGAGCGCGAGCGAGCCGATCAGGACCAGCACTCGGGCCACTCGTTCGGAGATGACGACAACCATGGCACTACCCCCCGACGGCTTCCCCCCGGAGCGCCGTCACCGGCCACGCTACGCCGGGCCCGCCTGCCGGGACAGTGCGTAGTGGTGCTCCCGCCTCAGCCCAGCCGCTGTCGCAGGAAGGTCCACGCCAGGGCCGCCATGTGGGCGGCCTGGGCGTTGGTGGCGGCACCGCCGTGGCCGCCCTCGATGTTCTCGTAGTAGGTCACGTCCTTGCCGGCCGCCAGCATCAGCGCCGCGAGCTTCCTGGCATGCCCAGGGTGCACCCTGTCGTCCTTGGTCGAGGTCGTGAACAGCACCGGCGGGTAGTCCCCTCCGGCCTCGAAGAGGTGGTACGGGCTGAACG
>JAVHXR010000399.1:2209-3300 GCA_031119515.1 Propionicimonas sp. | reverse complement strand
CGGTCGACCAGCACGACCGGGAAGTCGGGCGGCAGGGCATCCTCGATCTGGCCGTAGTCGTCCAGCGTCGACGCGATGACGAGGCCGTCGACGACCCCGGAGCTGAGCATCCGCAGGCTGTCGAGTTCCCGGGCGACGTCCTCGTGGGTGTTGGAGACGATCAGCCGGAACTCGTTGGCCTGCAGGACGTCCTCGACCTGTTCGATCAGGGTCGCGAAGTACCCATTTGCGATGTCGGGGACGACGAAACCCACCGAGTCCCGCGAGCCGGTCTTGAACTTGCGGGCCAGGATGTTGGGCGAGTACTGGAGTTCCCCGATCGCCGACATCACCTTCGCCCGGGTCGTGTCGGAGACGAAGCGGGTCCCGTTGATGACATGCGAGACGGTGGCGACAGAGACGCCGGCGAGCTTGGCCACGTCCCTGATGCTCGATGACATCCGCTTACCCCCTCCCCTCTGCCGGGTCTGGCCTACTCCGCTCACAGCATCTCCAGGACAACGGTATGGCGTCCGGCGGTTTCCGCGGGGATACGCGGGACAGGTCGCCCATCCAGCAGGACGCGGCAGCGCGACCCGTGGCCCTGGACCTCCACGTCGAGGCTGGCGCGGCGATAGGCCAGGCCGCCCAACCGGGCGCCGTCGAACTCACGCGCCACAGCCGGGGTGAAGCTCATTCCGGCGCTGTCGTACTGAAGGCCGAGCAGCCCGTAGAGCACCAGCGAGACGAAACCGGCGGCGTGCCACAGCTGGCCGGGCCAGCGCCAGGACTCACCGCTGCGGGCGTCGGTCACCTCGTAGAAGGTCTTGGCGCGCACCACAGTCCGCACCTGCTGGCCAATCAGCTCGTGGATGAGGGCGGCATCCCCGGCGCGAGCCGCGGCCCGCGCGATTCCCGCCTGCCAGCCGTACCAGACCGCGTTGCAGAAATGGTTGTCCGCTTCCTTGTAAGGAAAGAGGACGACTCCGTAATCCGACATCGCGACCTCACGCAACCGGCGGAGCATGCCGGGGATACGCGGCTCCACCGCGGACCCGAGGAACCCCCAGAGCGCGGCCTCCACGCCCGAGGTCTCCCAGTAGCCCTTGGAA
>JAVHXR010000399.1:0-2199 GCA_031119515.1 Propionicimonas sp. | reverse complement strand
TGCTCGGCGCTCCAGAACTGCTCGATGATCGCGCGGCGCATGGAGACCGCGCGTGCCTTCCACCCGGCGGCGCGGGGGTCGTCGATGCCGGGGAGACGCGCCATCCGCGCCAGCGCCGCGTAGGTCTGCATCGAGTACACCTCGGTGCTCAGCGCGAACCCGCCGGCCTCGGGCTCATCGAAGCAGTCGTTGGAGGTCGCCTGCGGGGCAAGAACGAGGCCGCGGCGTTTGTCCAGGCGCGCGTCCAGCGCCGCTGCCGTCCGCGCCAGTTGCGGCCAGGTCTGCTGGACGAGCGTCTCGTCCCCGGTGGCGAGCAGGTGGTCCCAGACCGCGACGGCCGGGAGCGCGTCGCCGTCCAAGCCGTTGTCGAAGCCCTCGCCGGCGACGTGTGCCAGGGACGCCCGCGCGACCTGTGGGTCGAGCAGGTTGCCGCACCGCAGCGCGATGTGACAGGTGTCCCGCCGCCAGGAGCCGAAGCCGAGGCCCGCGCCCTGGAAGTAGCCGGCCGACCACAGGCCCGCCTGGCCCGGCAGGGCGAACTCGGCGCTGGAGTTGCGCTGGAAGGTCTCCAGGGCGAGCTGGAAGGCCGCGTCGACGGTGGCGAACGCGGTCCTCAGTTCCGGGAATCGACCCGGCTCCACCCGCGACCGCCACAGCTCGCTCCGGTCGACCACCCTTGTCATGTCGCCATAGGGGGTGTCGCGCCAGGCGAACTCCTCGACCACCCGGATCGGCGAGACGATGGTCGAGCGGTCGGGCACCAGGGCGGGGAGGTCGTCACCGTCCTGCACCCGGTGGGCATGGACGGTGAAGGCCGGGGAGGAGTAGAGCATCGGTCCGGCGCCGGTGTGACCGAGCGCGGTTCGGTAGAGCCGGGACATCGGCTCGCGCAGCCCGTAGACCGTCGCGTCGAGCAGGACGGCGTCGCCGTCCAGCCAGATCCGGCCGACCGACGGCGCTCGGGAGCCGACTGAGAAGTCGGCGACATTGGTGGTGACGGCCACCACGGGCATCTCGCCTGGGCGCTGGGCCGCCACCAGGAGGACAGGGACGAGGTCGTTGACGGCGAGCGCGGCGCGGCCGTCCTGGAAATGGAGGACGAGGTCCACCGGGCCTGAGCCGGGGACCTCGATCCGCCGGCCGCCCGCCTCGAGGGTGCGTCCCACCAGCGAAAGGCCGATGCCGGCGACGTCCAGCCGGACCGAACCACGCGCGCCGGGGTCGCAGCGCAGCCGCAGCTCGTGGGCGGGGGCCGTGACGTCGCTGCTGGTCTCGTCCGCGCCGACCAGCGCGATCTCGGGCCAGGTCCGGGGGACGACTCGGAACCGCAGCGGCACCTCGGCGATGCCGGCGGTGGCCGTCACGCTGCGTTCCCAGGTCCGCAGTGACTCCACCGGTGGCGCGGCCGGCGTGCCGAGCAGGCACACCAGCGCACCCTCGGGGGTGGGGACGCAGGACAGCGGCGTTCCGGCCGAAGCGTCGGGCTCGACGGCGTCGAACACGACTCCGCCAACCTCCCAGGTCAGCCGGTCGCGCGAGGTCAGCCGCACCTGGTCGCGCCGCACGCCGTCCCCGAGCAGGTCGCAGGCCAGCCAGATCGCCGGCGCGCCCGCGCTCCCGGAATCGCTGACCAGCTCATAGCGCTCGCCGAGCGGCAGCACCGGCCCGACGACCGTGGCCAGCGGCAGCTCCACCCGCGGCACGACCCGCGCGATGGCGATGGTCGGACCCGGGCTCGACAGCGTCACCGGGCCGCGAATCCCGTCCAGCGGGATCCGCCTCCAGCGGTCCACTCGTCCGTGCGCGAGCCGGAACCGCCGGACGACCGGTGCGGGCCCCAATCCGTCGTAGCGGACGTCGACCAGCGGGGCGTCGTCGCCCCAGGGCAGCAGGAGGGTCTCTCCGTCCGAAATGACCCCGAGTTCGACGGTCGTCACTTGATCCCCGTGGTGGTGATGCCGTCGCGGAGCTGGCGCTGCAGCACCATGAACAGCAGGAACACCGGGATGACGGAGATCGCCGCGGAGGCGATCACGATGTTCCACGACGTGTTGTAGCCCGAGATCTGGTTGGCCAGGTAGACCTGCACGGTCTCGTAGGCCTTGTTCTGGTTCACCACGAGTGGCCACAGGTAGTTGTTCCACGTCCCGAGGAAGAAGGCCACGGTGAGCGGCACGATGACGGGCCGCGAGAGCGGAA
>JAVHXR010000398.1 GCA_031119515.1 Propionicimonas sp. | reverse complement strand
AAACCCGCATTTTCTCTTCAACACGCTCAACACCCTGTCGGCCATCATCCGGATCGATCCGGGCGAAGCGCGGGGTCTCGTGCAGAACCTCTCGACCTTCTTCCGCAAGAACCTGAAGCGAACCAACGACATCGTCACTCTGTCCGACGAGATCGAGCATGTGAACGCCTATCTGCAGATCGAAAAGGCGCGTTTCCGCGAACATCTGCAGATCGAAATTGATGTTCCGGAAGATTTGGCACAGGTCCGCCTCCCGGCCTTCTCGCTCCAGCCGCTGGTGGAAAATGCCATCAAGCACGGCACATCGCAGTTGATCGGAGAAGGCCGGATCACGATCTCGGCAAAGCCGGATGGTAATGACCTGCTGATATCGGTAACCGACAATGCCGGCCTGTTCGTCCGTAAGCAGTCCGTGGATGGCGGGCTCGGCATGAACATCGTCGACCGCCGCACCAAGGGACATTTCGGCGACGCCTATGGCATCGATGTGAAATGGGAAGCGGAAGCATTCACCACCGTGAACCTGCGCGTGCCGATGGGTGAGCCGACACATGATCACGGCCACCACCATGATGGCCCGCATGACCATCATCACGATCATTCACATGATGACGCGGCACCCGCACGCGCCCCCCTTCGCGACCGCCTGAAGGTTGCCCGGCTCTGGTCAGCGGCGAAGTAGCCAGCCTCCCGGGAGCGGTCCGCCGTGCCGGAGCGCGGCACCCCGGCCGCGCCGGCGGCTCGAAGACCGGGGCTACCCGCGGCGGGGCGCGTGTCGGCGGCGCGCCGGCGTCCTCGGCAAGGAAGTCGACCGGAAAGCAGGCCGGGCGACGGACGGCGGACGGCCAGCAGCCGCGTCGCAGGAGTGCCCCGAAGCGCGGCGGGCCAGCCCGGGGGAGTGGGTCGCGCGGCGGCCGCTGAGCGCCGCCCGCCGTGGACGACGGCTGGTGGCCTCCGGTTTCGCCCTAGGCTTGCCGCGTGAGCCTGCTGTTTCGAGACTATGCCGGTACCCCCGCGGCATTCGACGAAGTCGTAGGCGCGGCGGGCGTCCGGGTCGCCTACGGCTCGGTGTTGCGCCAGCTCGCCAAGCTGGACGGGGACGAGGTCAGGGCGCGCGCCGACTACCTGAAGTCCACCTATCTCGACCAGGGCGTCACCTTCGACATCGGTGGCGAGGAGCGGCCGTTCCCGCTCGACATCGTGCCGCGGGTGCTGCTGGCCGACGAGTGGGCCGAGGTCGAGGCCGGGGTGAAGCAGCGGGTGCGGGCGATCGAGGCCTTCCTCGCCGACGTCTACGGCGAGGGCAGGGTGTTCCGCGACCAGGTCATCCCGCGCCGGGTGGTCGTCTCCTCCCCGCACTTCCACCGGGTGATGCACGGGGTGGTGCCTCCGAACGGGGTCCGCTGCCACGTCGCCGGGATCGACCTCGTCCGCGACGAGGTCGGCCGCTTCCGGGTGCTGGAGGACAACGTCCGGGTGCCGTCGGGGGTCTCGTACGTGATGACCAACCGGCGGGCGATGTTCTCGGCCCTGCCCGAGGTGACCGCGCGCCACCGGATCCGCCCGGTCGAGGGCTACCCGCTGCAGTTGCTGGCGGCGCTGCGGGCGGCGGCGCCCAGCGGCGTCAAGGACCCGACCGTCGTGGTGCTGACCCCGGGGGTGTACAACTCGGCCTACTTCGAGCACGCCCTGCTGGCCAGGATGATGGGCGTCGAGCTGGTGGAGGGTCGCGACCTCGTCGCCCACAACGGGCGGGTGTCGATCCGGACCACCCAGGGACTCCGTCCGGTGCACGTGATCTACCGCAGGATCGACGACGAGTTCCTCGACCCCGCCCAGTTCCGGGCCGACTCACTGCTGGGCTGCGCCGGCCTGCTGACCGCCGTCCGGGCCGGCAACCTCACCCTCGCCAACGCGATCGGCAACGGGGTGGCCGACGACAAGCTCGTCTACACCTACATGAACGACCTCATCCGCTACTACCTCGCCGAGGACCCCAGGCTCGCCAGCGTCGACACCTGGCGGCTGGAGGAGCCGTCGCACCGCGAGGAGGTGATGGACCGGCTCGACGAGCTCGTGCTCAAGCCGGTCGACGGCTCCGGCGGCAAGGGGATCGTGATCGGGCCGCGCGCCGGCGCCAGGGAGCTCGACGTGCTGCGGGCGAAGATCCTGAAGGATCCGCGCGGCTGGATCGCGCAGCCGGTCGTCCAGCTGTCCACCGTCCCGACGATGATCGACGGACGGATGGCGCCGCGTCACGTCGACCTGCGGCCCTTCGCGGTGAACTCCGGGGACGACGTCTACGTCCTGCCCGGCGGTCTCACCCGGGTGGCGCTGCCCGAGGGCGAGCTGATCGTGAACTCCAGCCAGGGCGGCGGTTCCAAGGACACCTGGGTGCTGGCCGCAGACGGCGTCCGCGGCCGGAAGCGCCGCCGCCGCTCCCAGCCGCAGCCGGAGTCGGTGCCGCTGGTGGCCCTCGGCGAGGAGAAGGTCCAGCACCAGCAGTCCCAGCAGCAGCAACAGCAGCAGGCCGGTCCGGACGGGACGGCGCGATGCTGAGCCGGATCGCGGAGTCGCTGTTCTGGATCGGCCGCTACCTGGAGCGGGCCGAGGACACCTGCCGGATCGTCGAGGTCCACCTCCAGTTGCTGCTCGACGACCCCACCGTGGACGAGGACGACGCCGCGTTGACGCTGCTGGCGGTGATGGGCTCACCGGTGGATCCCGCGGACCTCGGCGACTCCAACGAGGCCGTGATGTCGACGCTGTGCTACGACGCCGCCTCGCCGTGCTCGATCGCCGCCGCCATCGGCGGCGCGCGCGAGGCCGCCCGGCGGGCCAGGGAGACAGTCTCGACCGAGATGTGGGAGGCGATCAACACCACCTGGAACTCGGTCAAGGGCGGCCGGCTGCAGCGGATGCGGCCGGCGTCGGCGTTCAAGCACGTCCGGGAGCGCTGCGCGGTCATCTCCGGCACTGCGGACCAGACCATGAGCCACGACGAGGGGTGGCACTTCCTCAGCCTGGGACGCAGCATCGAGCGGGTCGACATGACGGCGCGGATGATCTCCACCGCGGCTGTCACCGCCGGCCCGCAGAGCGCCTGGCACAACGTCCTGCGCGGCTGCGGCGCCCACCACGCCTTCGTCCGCACCTACGGTGGCGTGATCAGCGACCGGGACGCCGCGGAGTTCCTGCTGCTCGACCGGCTGTTCCCGCGCTCGGTGGTGCACACGCTGACCACCGCGGAGAACGCTCTGTCCGAGCTCGACCAGGGCGGGCGCAGGGTCGGTTTCCACG
>JAVHXR010000397.1 GCA_031119515.1 Propionicimonas sp. | reverse complement strand
CCCTCGGAGTCGACCAGGAAGACGTGGCCCGGGCCCTGGCCGGTGCCGACGTTGAGGTACTTGCGCAGCTCGATGTAGCCCTCGGTGCCGAGCAGGAAGGTCCGGCCGTCGCCCCAGCTGCTGAGCCCGTCCGGGGTGAACCAGTCCACCCGGCAGTAGCCGGTGGCGCCGTTGTCGGTGACCACGTGGGCGTCGCCGAAGTCGTCCAGTTCCGGGTGCTCGCGGTGGTGGTAGTTGGCGATGGCGGCATCGGTGACCTCCGCGTCCGCGGCACCGGTGTAGAACAGCATCTGCTCGAAGTTGTGCGAGCCGATGTCGCACAGGATGCCGCCGTACTTGTCCTTCTCCCAGAACCAGTCCGGACGGGTCTCGGGCCGGAGCCGGTGCGGTCCGAGACCGATGAACTGCAGCACCCGCCCGATCGCCCCCTGCTCGACCAGCTGCCCGGCCAGGACCGCGGCCTCGACGTGGATCCGCTCGGAGTAGTAGACGGCGTACTTGCGGCCGGTGCGGGCGGTCGCGGCGCGGGCGTCGGCCAACTGCTCCAGGGTCGTGAGAGGTGCCTTGTCTGTGAAGTAGTCCTTGCCGGCCGCCATCACCCGCAGACCCAGCGCGCACCGCTGTGAGGTGACGGCGGCCCCGGCCACCAGGCTGACGCCGGCGTCGTCCAGGATCTCGTCCTCGCTGCGGGCCACCTTGGCCTGCGGGAACTGCGCGACGAACTCCGCGACCTTCGCCGGGTCGGGGTCGTACACCCATTTGAGGGTCGCGCCCGCCCCGATCAGGCCGTTCGTCATCCCGTAGATGTGGCCGTGGTCGAGGGCGGTGGCGGCGAACCCGAACTCGTCCGGGCCCACGACCGGGCTGGGCATCGGCGCCGGGGCGTACCGGGCGCCGTCGCCGTCGGATGCCTGCATGGTGGTTCCTCTCCTGGCTGTCAGTGGTCGCTGACGGTGACGAAGCCGTCCTGGTCTGCGACAGCGGCGGTCTTGGCGAAGAACCGCGGCGCGCGTTCCACCAGGGTCCCGGCACGGTAGTACGGGTCGTCGGCCGCCAGCGGGAGCGCCACCGTCCTGCCCTCGATGGCGGACTCGTAGATCGCCGTCACCACCTCGATCGCGTTGCGGCCGTCCAGGCCGTCGATCGTCGGCGGCCGCCCGGTGGCGAGCGCGTCGAGGACGTCGCCGATCTGGCCGGCGTGGTCGGTGTGGGCGAGCGGGCGGTGGGCGGACGCGAGCGCGTCCAGCCGCTCGACCAGCGCGGCGTTGGAGCCGGCCGGGAAGCCGTTGGGCTGGTGCAGGTCGGCCACCGCCCGCCAGGGCTGGGAGACCCTGGCATCCCTGGCCTGCACGACGATCTCGCGCTCCTCGCCGTGGTGGACGACGGAACTCGTCAGTTCCGCCAGCGCCCGCTCGTAGGCGAGGATCGCCACCGACAGGTCCTCGACCTCGCTGTTGTCGTGCTGGGCGTTGGTCAGGACGGCGGTCACCGCCTTGGGGCGGCCGAGCAGCCACAGCGTCAGGTCGATGTGGTGGATGGCGTGGTTCAGGGTGCAGCCGCCGCCCTCGGAAGCCCAGGTGCCACGCCACCAGAGGTCGTAGTAGGCCAGTCCGCGCGACCACGCAGAGTTCACCTGCAGGTGGGAGACCGGTCCCGGCAGGCCGGACTCCAGCACCTCCTTGAGGGTCGCGAGGTCGTCGCGGAAGCGGTTCTGGGCGACCACGCTGAGCAGCTTGCCGGTCGCCCGCTGGGCGGCGAGCATCGCGTCGCAGTCCTCCAGCGACGGGGCCATCGGCTTCTCGACCAGCACGTTCACTCCCGCCCAGAGCGCCGCGACCGTCACCGGCGCATGGCTGGCCGGCGGGGTGGTGACCGACACCAGGTCGAGCTTCTCGGCGGCGAGCATCGCGGCCGGGTCGTCGTACACCCGGACGCCGGCCAGGCCGTACTCGGCGCGTCGCGCGACCGCCTTCGCCAGAGAGAGGTCGCACAGCGCGACCACCTCGCACTGGTCGGGGAACTCAAGGTAGCCGTCCAGATGGGCGCGGGAGATCCCTCCCGCCCCGATGATTGCGATCCGCAGCACGTGTGCCCCTGTTTGTCGACGACTCGACGACTCTACGAGGGCGAACGCTTTCCGTCGGATGGTTTCCGTCTGTTGCCGCCTCAGCCGGCGTACCTGGTGAGCTGTTGGCGGGGGACGAACTCGCGCTTGGCGTACGCGCCGAGGCCGAGGGTGAGCAGGCCGTCCACGGCCGCACCGACCCCGCCGCCCACGAACGGGATCCGCCGCACCACCAGGACGGCCAGGTGCTTGCCGCCCATCCGGCCGCTGAGCGAGCCGGCGATCCGTTCGCTGATCACCCGTTCGAGGTCGGGGTCGAACACCGGGGCGGTGGCGACTGCCAGCGGGGTGGTGGGGAGCTTGCCGTCGCTGACCAGGCGCCGGATCTCGTCCTCGCCGAGGGTGCTGAGCGCGATCGCGGTCCGCACCCTGCGGTCGGTGAGGTCGTACCCGCGCAGGTGCGCGATCCCTGCCACCATCCGGATCCCGAGGGTGGCCATTCCCGCGATGTTGGCGGGCAGGCCGATCGGCAGCGTGAGCAGGCCGCCGATGCTGGTGGCGAAGCCCTGCGCGGAGGCGAGCCCGATGTGCTGGTTGACCAGCGAGTCGATCGCTGCCTCGCGGTCGCCGCGTTCCTGGAGCCGCTTGGCGGCTGCCGCCTTGGCGCCGGGGAAGGTGTCGTTGCCGTCGATCGCGAAGTCGATGATCTGCCGGAGAACGCCGCCGGCGACCTCGGGCGTCCGTGCCACCAACTGCTTGCCGATATCGCTCGCGATTGCCATTGCCGGGGTCCTTCCGTCCCGGACCAGCCTACGCACGGCCCCGTCCCGGCGATACGGTGACCACCCCCACCCGACCCCGGTTCGACCCGGACGTGGCAGGGCGGTGGCAGAATCCGGGGCATGCGACGGTCGGGGATCTTCGGGCCGGCCGAGGACTGGCCGGCCCAGGACCTGATCGCGTTCTCGGCCGACTTCGACGCGGATCTCGTGGTCGAGGCCTACCGGGCGGGTGTCTTCCCGATGCCGCTGCACGCCTCCGGCTTCGGGGAGATGGGCTGGTGGTCGCCGGTCCGCCGCGGCATCCTCACCCTGGAGGGGCTGCGGGTAACCCGGTCGATGCGCAAGGCTGCCCGGCACTACACGACGACGGTCGACAGCGCCTTCCACCGGGTCCTCGCCGCCTGCGCCGACCCGTCGCGTCCCAACGGCTGGATCGACGCCGAGATCGAGCGGGTCTACAC
>JAVHXR010000396.1 GCA_031119515.1 Propionicimonas sp. | reverse complement strand
CGCAGGCCCCCGTCACGGTGGTCGTCCGCCGGGACAGCGGCTCGGACAGGGCGTTGACGGAGTCGGAGAAGTCCTTGACCTGCTCGGGCGAGAGCTGGTCGTAGGTGACGAAGCCGTCGCCCTCGCGCTGCGCGTCGAGCAGCGCCTGGAGGTCGTCGAAGCGCGTCGAGAGCTGGTCGGCGAGCGCGGCGTCCTTCTCCTCGACGATCGGCTGCACGCCCTCCCAGGCGACCTTCGCGCCGTCGACGTTGGCCTGGAAGTCCCACAGGTCGGTCCGCGACCAGTACTCCTCCTCGCCGGTCACCTTGCCGGTGGCCACCTCGTCCAGCAGGCCCTTGGCACCGTTGGCGATCGCGTCGGCGGTGAAGGTCATGTCACGGGTGCGGTCGTATAGGGTCTGGGTGTTGGCGAGCAGGTCCTGGGCGTAGCCGGCCCGCTCGGCCGTGGTGAGCGGCGTGTAGCCCTCGGCCCTGGCCGGCCACAGGTCCTTCTCGATCCGGTGCCACCCGGTCCACTCCTGGCCCTCCTCGAGGTCGGCCTCCCGCAGGTCCATCCGCGGGTCGAGGTCGCCGAACGACTCCGCAACGGTCTCGATCCGCTCCCAGTGGACGCGCGCCGGTGCGTACAGGGCGCGCGCCTCGTCGTCGGCGCCGGCGGTGTAGAGGTCGACGAACTGCTCGGTCTTGGCGAGCAGCTGCTCGGTCTGGTCCTTCACGTACGCGGCGTACAGGGCGTCCGCGGCCGCCACCAGCTCGGCGTCGTCCCCGGTCGGGCCGACCGCCTCACCGGAGTCGGTGACGGTGAAGCCGCCCCGGATGCCCTCGCCGACCATGCCGGGCTTGCAGGCGGTGAAGTACTCGCCGGCGGGGGCGCTGAGCACCAGGTCGCGGGTGAGTCCCGGGCCGATGTTCTCGACCTCTGCGACGATCCGCAGCCCGTCGGAGGCGAGCAGGTAGAACTCGTTGATCTGCGAGCCGGCGTTGGTCACCGAGAAGGTGAGGGTGCCGGACGGTGCGGTGCCGGCGCTCACCTGACAGGCGTCGTCGGAGGCCGTCACGGCCAGCGAGCGGGCGTCGCCGGGAGCGGCCACCTCGGCGTTGTCGGTGCAGCCGGCGACCGCCAGCAGGGCGGCCACCGCCACGGCGGGGAGGAGTCTCATGGTGTCCTTCTTGGTCATGCGGCGACGCAGGAGCCGTCCGCAGGTTCGGTGGGCGCCGGTGCCACGGCGGGCGCCGGGTGCGGGCGGAGCACCCGCCTGACGAAGAGCGTCCCGACCACCGCGACATAGGCGATCCAGACGACCACCTCGAGCACGGTCGCGGCGGGGGAGAAGTTGAAGATGCCCTTGAGCAGGATCCCGGGCAGGCTTCCCGGCGGGACCTGGGCGGAGACGTCGAAGGCGAGGTTGTGCAGCCCGGGCAGCACGCCGGCCTCCTGCAGGTCGTGGACCCCGTAGGCGAGCACGCCTGCGGCGACCAGGATCAGGAACGCCCCGGTGATGCCGAAGAACCGGCCCAGGTTGATCCGCACGGCACCGGCGTAGAGCAGGTAGCCGAGCAGGATCGCGATCCCGAGGCCGATCAGCGCGCCGACCAGCGGCTCGGTGGCGGAGCCGCCGTCCCGGACCGCCGTCTTCGTGGCCGCCCAGACGAACAGGGCGGTCTCCAGTCCCTCCCGGCCGACCGCCAGCGCCGCGATCAGCGGCAGCGTCCACGGCCGCTCGTCCGCGACGTCGACCTGGTGGCGCAGGGTGGAGGCGAGCGTCCGGGACGCCCCTGCCATCCAGAAGATCATCCAGGTCACCAGCCCCACCGCGACGATCGACAGCGTGCCGCCGATCACCTCCTGCGCCTCGAAGGTGAGCCCCTTCGGACCGAAGGTGAGGACGGCGCCGAACGCCAGGGACACGAGCACGGCCGCAGCCACCCCGAGCCAGATCAGCGGCAGCCGGTGGCGCCGGTCGGTCTTGACGAGGTAGGCCACCAGGATGCTGACGACGAGGGCCGCTTCGAGCCCCTCGCGCAGCCCGATGAGCAGGTTCCCGATCACGTGTGCGGTCCTTCTGGTTAGGGCAGGCTCACCTAACTATCCGCTGGCTCGGGGATTATCGCAATCTGTCGGTTGGCTTATTCACCTGATGGGACGGCGGACCGCGCCGGCCACCCGCGACGACCCGGCCTCAGACCAGGAAGACGGCCTCCGGGAAGACCTGGGTGTACTTCTGCGAACTGCGCGGCTCGGCCATCATGTCGGCGACCGTGTCGCGCCAGGTGGCGTAGTGGGCGGTCTCCTTGTGCGCGGCCGCGGCCTCGGGCGTCCGGTACACCTCGACCAGCACGAACCGGGTCGGGTCGTCGATCGACCGGATCACGTCGAACCGGGAGATCCCGGGTTCCCGGATCGAGTTGCGGGCGTTCTCCGCCGACGCGGCGGCGAACTCCTCGACCCTGTCGGCCTTGACGTGGACGAAGACGTGGACGATGAGCATGCCCCCAGTGTGCGCCATCGGCCCCCCGGGGGCGAGGTCCGCCGCCAGGGGACGCCCGCTCTCCCGCGCCGCCGGCTTGCCACGCGAGCGTCGCCACTGGCAAGCTGGAGGGCTGTCCTGTCCACGCACCGAACCTCTGCGAGCGACCACATGACCCTGCCCGCGTCCACGCGCGCCCTGATCACGAACCGCCCGTTCGTGACGCTGCTCGGCGCCCGGACCCTCTCGATGCTCGGGGTCTCGTTCGCCCCGGTCGCGCTCGCCTTCGGCATCCTGCAACTGCCCGGCGCAGACGCCGGAACGCTCTCGCTCGTGCTGGTTGCCCAGACCGCCCCGCTGGTGGTGTTCATGCTGGTCGGCGGCGTGGTCGCCGACCGCTATCCGCGTGCCGCGGTGATGCTGACCGGCCAGGTGCTGAGCGCGGCCGGCTGGGCGGCGATCGGCGTCATGCTGCTCACCGGGTACGCCCCGGTGTGGCTGCTCTGCCTCGCCGCGGCGGTGGCCGGCGTCGCCGGGGCGGCGATGTATCCCGCCCTCAACGGCATCATCCCCGACCTCGTGCCGCTGCCGGACCGCCAGCAGGCGAACGCCTGGCTGGGGATGGGCGCCTCGAGCGCGCGGCTGGTGGGTCTGGTCTCCGGCGGTGCCGTGGTGGTGCTGCTCGGCGGCGGCTGGGCGATGGTGGTCGCCGGCGCACTCTACGTCGGCGCGGCGCTGCTCACCCTCACGCTGCGACGGATCGTCGTCAGCCTCGCGGACGGGAGGGTGAGCCCGCTGCGACAGCTCGCCGAGGGCTGGAAGGAGTTCAGCTCGCGCCAGTG